>JARRJC010000128.1 GCA_037379885.1 Limibacillus sp. | reverse complement strand
AGCACCTGACCTGCCGTCACCCGTTCGCCATCATCGAAGTTGAGCTCGATGATCCGGTCGGAAACGGTGGTGGTCAGTTCGATTGTCTCGTTGGCGCGAAGCGTGCCCAAGGCTTCCACCTTATCGGCGATCTCCTCGGAGACGACCTTGGAAACAATGACCTTTGCCGGGCCCCGTGCATTCTGGGCCTGGCTCAGCGAAGGCGCGGTAAGAAACGCAAACGCCGCGATAAGGAGCACCGCGGTCTTCACTCCGGAAGCTATGCCGTTCGCCATCAATTGTTTCCCAACAAAAAGGCTGGAGGAGGTGCGCACCGCACCCCTCGCCAAGTTCTCTCTCCGCCCTCCACATCGAAAGGCGGCCTGCTTCCCGTTAGTAGATTGCTCGCTCTCAATGGAGTTCAAGCATCGCGAGTGCTTATACCCGCTTGTTTTTCTACGCAGTTAAGCTCGCTTGCATCCCCTCCAGGTTCCAAAGGGATGCCTCGCGGGCCCAAAGCCTTGATCCCGAATCCCACTTTCGAGCCGGAAACGGGAAAAAGAAAGGCATTTCAAACGACAAGCGTTGAATTGTAAGATAGTATGAAATTGATATATTTGCGCGATCCACAGTGGGGGTGGGCGTTACGTGGCGGATCAACCTGATCAAATCCCGCAATTTCTTGCGGTACGGCCGTCACCGGAAGAGCTGAACTGGATGCGGCGCGGCCTTGGCCAGCCCGGCGGAAAGATTCCGGTATTTGACGAAAACGACAATCCGGTCGATCCGAAGATCGTCCGCCGCTGCCTGGAACAGCAGTGGGTGGAGCCCTGGATCGGAAACCAGAAGAACCCCAATAACCTCTATATGGCCTGCCGGCTGTCTCCTTTGGGCCGCCGCCTCGTGGGCCGTGAGCCTCAGTTGGTCGACCACGGCGAGAAGCGCAAACAGGAGACCGACAGCGAAGTCAGCTCGGCCGCCGACGGCAAGCTCGACCGGGACAAGAAGAACCAGATGTTGCTCGAGACCCTGGAGGTCATGGCGCATCGCTCCCGGCGGGACATCGGCATCAGCCCGCGGACCGACCAAACCTCGCCGGAGGTGGAGAACGCTCCCGCCGCACCCGAGCCGCAGGTTGTAGAGGCTGTCGAGCCCGACACGGCCGAGCCGGGCGCGGGCGAGCCGGAGGTGGCCACCGAAGAGGCGTCCCAGCCCGCCGCCGAACCTGAGCCCGCCGCCGAAACTGAGCCCGCCGCCGAACCTGAGCCTGTCGCCGAAGGCCTCATCGAACCCCAGCCGGCTGAAGGCGAAGCGGCTCAAGCCCTAACGCAAGAGGCCGAGACGCAGGCAGCCACGCTTGCAACCGAGCCGCAGATAGCGAGCGAGCCGGCAGCATCCGAGATCAGCCCAGCGAACGGCGGCGAGACGACGCAAGCCCCCGCCCTGAACGCGGACGCCGGACAAGCTCCCATCGATTCGCAGGCCTCCCCCGAGCCGGAGGCGGCTTCCGAACCGGCTAGTGAGCCTGCAACAGGCTCTGCAACCGAATCTGCAAGCGAATCTGCCGCCGTCTCTGCCCCGGAGCCAGCCCCGGCTGCCGTTGAAGCGCAAACAACAGAGGCGCAAACAGTAGAGGCGCAAACAGCAGAGGCCGAAGCAGCAGCTGCGGTCCAAGAGCCGCCCGCGCAGACGACATCCTTCCCCGCTCCGCAAGCAGCCTCTCCGCCGCCGCCCCTATCTCTCCGCCCTTGGGAGCCGCAGGTCGAAGTGGCGGCGGCCGCCGAGGAACCGGCAAAGACCGCCGAGGAACCGGCAGTGACCGCCGAGGTTCTGCCTGCGCCCTCGCCGGCTGAAGCAGCACCCTCGCCCGAGGAAATGTCAGCGCCCGAGGTAACTTCCGCGCCTGAGAAAATGTCAGCGCCCAAGAGCGCCGCGCCGGCCGCCAAGATGGTCGAGCTTGCGGTCCTTCCTCCGGTCAAGCCCTCTCCGCCACCAGCTCCGGTTGTCGAGGCACCAGCCGCCGCCCCAACCGCGGGCCAGCCCGCGAGCCAACCCGCAGCAAGCGTTTCGGCGGGAACAGGAGAATTCGGCGTGCAGGTGGCCGCCTCGCAGGATCCGGCCGACGCGGAACGGCTGCGCGGGCTCATCGCCGAGCGTCAAGCCAGTCTGCTGTCGGATTATGGGCTAACGATCGTCAAAGCGGAGATCGAGGACAAGGGTGTCTATTACCGCGTCAGGACCCCGGCTTTCGGGGACCGTTCGGCGGCCAGCGGCCTCTGCCAGTCTCTGAAGGCCTCTGGACAGGACTGCTTCGTTTTCCGCGCCCAGCGCTAGCGCCGGAAGTCAGGCGGAAAGGGCGTCCTTGCGGGGCTCAATGCTCTCCAGGAGCCCTTCCTGAGTGATGAGATTGATGCCGACGCGGATCCCGGAGTAGTCATTGGCGCCACGGGACATCCAGGCGCGCATCTCCTGTTCCGCCAGCGTTAGATCACAGCCTCGGGCTTCCATGCGCAGCCGAAGCGTCTCGCAATAGCGCTTCAAGAAGACCTGAGCCTTGGCGCCTTCCTCAGGTTCGCGCTTGCGGAGAATACCTTCCATCACTTCGCGGTAGCATTCGGCTTCCAGGTCGCGCAGATGCTCCATGTAGGGCTCCAGCGTCGCCTCCAAGGCGTTCATGCCGAGCCGTTCAGACTGCGCCAGCAAGCCGTAGGCCTTCGCGTGGGCAGCACAGAGTTTACAGGTGA
>JARRJC010000127.1 GCA_037379885.1 Limibacillus sp. | reverse complement strand
AAAGTCTCGGCGATTTCCTTTTCAGGGTCGGCAATCCATCCGTTGGCCTTGCGCATCGAATAACAGCGCGCCGCCCTACCGTAGGCAGAGGAGAAGGTCGGATCGAGGTCAACTGCCCGGGAGAAAAGTTTCAGCGCTTCTTCGTTGGCCTCTTTGTTCCTTTGATACATGGCCGCGAGGCCGCGAAGGTAATAATCATATGCATCGAGGTTGTCGGTCTGCTTGCGCTTCGCACGCTCAATTTCAGCCTGCTCCAGCTTCGGCGCGATGGCGCCCACGACACTCTCGGTCACTTGTCCTTGCAGTTCGAAGATGTCTTCCAGCGCTCCATCAAAGTTGTCCGCCCATAGATGTGCCCCTGTATTGGCGTCTATAAGCTGACCAGTGATGCGAACGCGATTTCCAGCCTTGCGGACGCTGCCTTCGAGCACAAACCGCACGCCCAACTCCCGACCGACCCGCTTCACGTCCACTGTCCGACCCTTGTAGGTGAAGCTTGAGTTGCGGGCGATCACAAAAAGCCATCGCACGCGCGACAGCGCTGTGATGATCTCCTCCACCATGCCATCGGCGAAATATTCCTGATCCGGGTCGCTCGACAGATTGTTGAAAGGAAGCACCGCGATTGAGGGTTTATCGGGAATGGGCGGTGGACCGGTCGCGTCAGTGATGCCGTTGGGCGCGGGACTTTTCGTTTTGACCCTGAAAACCTGGACCGGTTCAGAGATGTTCTTGATGCTTTGCTGGCCCAGGTCCTCGAAGAAGAACCCCACTTTGCCCTTGACCTGGTTCACCACGTTCCGGGAGACGTAAACACTGCCTGGCGCAGCCAACCCTTCAAGCCTAGCGGCAATGTTGACGCCGTCACCGTAGAGATCGTCTCCCTCCACAATGAGATCACCGATATTGACGCCGATGCGGTAGAGGATCCGGCAATCCTCAGGCTCGCGGGACATGCGTTCAGCCATGCCCTCTTGCAGCGCCATCGCGCATTCTACTGCATCAACGGCGCTGGCAAACTCGACTAGAGCGCCGTCTCCCATTAGCTTCACCAAGCGACCACGGTGCTTTGCGATAGTGGGTTCGATCAGTTCTTTTCGCTGAGCCTTGAGCCGCGCAAGCGTTCCCGATTCATCGCGTTCCATGAGACGGCTGTAGCCAACCACGTCGAGCGACATGACTGCAGCGAGGCGTCTTTCCATAATCCTGCCTCCACCGGAACCGTGGGAACACCGGCTATCATTGAAGATAGTTTCAGGCTCGTCCAGCATGAGGCTGTCTGAGCATCTCCAGAGGGTGAACTCGTAAGGACCTCTATTGTGGCTAGAAGTGGACGTTGTGCTGCGTAGGGCATAGGCTTTCCTAGAACGATGGAGGAGCGCGATGCAGCGCCGATTGGCCACTATCATGGCAGCCGATGTGGTTGGCTATTCCGCAAGGATGGGCGATGCCG
>JARRJC010000126.1 GCA_037379885.1 Limibacillus sp. | reverse complement strand
ACGCCGGCCGGTGTCCCGGTCGCGATCACGTCGCCGGGCATCAGGGTAATCCCCGCTGACAGGGTTTCGATCAGTGTTGGCACATCGAAGATCAACTGGCTGGTCGAAGCCTCCTGCCGGGGCTCGCCGTTGACCCGGCAGGTCACCAGAGAATCGGAAAGATTGAAGTCTTCCGCGCGGACGGCGCAGGGGCCCATTGGGCAGAACCCGTCCTGGGATTTGCCGATCAGCCATTGGCTGTGGCGGCCCTGCAGGTCGCGGGCGGTGACATCGTTGACGATGGTGTAGCCCCAGACATGCTCCAGAGCCTGCTCCTTAGATATTGCGCGTCCGCCGAGGCCGATGATGACGGCCAGTTCCGCCTCGTAGTCCACGGCCTGCGTCACGCGCTCGTCCAGGGGAATGGGCGCGCCCGGACCGCTGACGGACTCCGGCACCTTGGAGAATATGATGGGCGCCTTGGGCACCGACCCATTGGCCGCGCTCGAATCAAAGCCGCTGGAGGCGAACTCTTCGGCATGGGCATGGTAGTTCTTGCCTACACAGAAGATGTTGCGGTGGGGGCGCGGCACGGGCGCCAGCAGCCGGACCTCGGAAAGCTTGCGCTGAACGCCGTCGGGCTCCGGCGGCTTGCCGGCCTGCTCCAACTCGATCACCGCGAGGACGCCGAGCGCCGCCTGTTCAGATGTCAGATTGAGTCGTTTAAGGCTGCCAGACTCCTCGTCCAAAAGCCCCACTTCAAGCGCCTCGTCGGCCTCATAGACCGCATACTTCAAAGACACATACTCCCTGTCACTTTGGTATTATTGGTTCACCCATTTCTTGGGCTTTTCGCTCTTGTCACTCTCAAGATCATTATTGCGTTTCAAGGACCTAGCTTCAAGCCGCTTGACAGAAGTCCTTGTAATGCTTGTCTTTCATTTCTGACTCTGGCCTATTGGTATCCTATTGGTTCAATCGCTGGAGCCGTCATGAGCAACATTGTGGGAAGCGCCGCGCAGCGCGTGCGGCAGGAATTGGAACGCTTGGTCGAGACCGGACAGGGCGGCGGCCGCCTTCCGCCGGAACGTGATCTGGCGCGCCGTTTCGGCGTGGCGCGGAACACGCTGCGTCAGGCACTGGGCCTAATGGAGAAGGAGGGCCTTTTGATCCGTGAAGTGGGGCGCGGAACCTTCCTGACCCGCGGGGCGGCAGACGCAGTGATCCAAGGCGGGCCGGGCCCTCTCGCGGAGGCGAGCCCGTCCGACATCATGGAGGTACGGCAGATCTTTGAACCGCATGCCGCTGCACTGGCAGCAACGCGGGCCGATAGCAACGACCTGGCCAAACTCCAGCGCGCCTTGGAAGAGAGTTTGAGAGCCGAGAGCATCGAGACCTACGAAACCTGGGACGCCGAGATCCACTATGTGATCTTTCAGGCGACCAAGAACGCCGTGCTTCTGCACTACTGCGATCAGATCAACGAAATCCGCCGGCAGCCGACTTGGTTCAACCTTAAAAAGCGGTCTCTCACTCAGGAACGGCGAACGCGCTATGATCAACAGCACAGCATACTGGTGGAAGCCATCTTGAGCCGGAACCCCGAAGAAGCTTACCGGCTTTCCCGCCAGCACGTTCTTGAGGTCAAACAGAATCTTCTAGGCGATTAACGCCCGGATAAGTTCATCCAGCGTCGGGCGATGTGTCTGCTTCTGGCTAGAAGCGGACATTCCAGAGCCACCTTACACGAGCAAGAAAAAGCTCCTCGCTTCTCTCCTGCGGCGAAGGGCTTTTTTTGCTCGTTTCGGGCGGCTGGATTCGAACCCCCAGCGCGCAAGGTATGCTTGGTG
>JARRJC010000125.1 GCA_037379885.1 Limibacillus sp. | reverse complement strand
GAAGTCCCGCGCCAAGGAGCGGATCTTCTCCTTCCGCGCGCCCGGCCACCGCTGGGACCCCAAGCGCCAGCGTCCGGAACTCTGGAACCTCTACAACACGCGGATCAACAAGGGGGAGACCATGCGCGTCTTCCCGCTGTCCAACTGGACCGAGTTGGACATCTGGCAGTACATCTACCGCGAAGACATCCCCATCGTGCCGCTCTATTTCGCCAAGGCGCGCCCCGTGGTCGAGCGTGACGGCGCGCTGATCATGGTGGATGATGAGCGCATGCCGCTCCAGCCGGGTGAGAAGCCGGAGATGCGGGTGGTCCGCTTCCGCACCCTCGGCTGTTATCCCTTGACGGGCGCGGTCGAAAGCCCGGCCGACAGCCTCGCCGAGATCGTCGCCGAGACCCTGGCCGCCAAGACCTCGGAACGTCAGGGCCGGGTCATCGACCACGAAGGCTCCGGCTCCATGGAGCGCAAGAAGCAGGAGGGCTACTTCTGATGGCCGACTCCGAACCCATGACTCAGCCTGAGATCACGGCGGACAGCGTCGAAGAATACCTGAAGGCCCAGGACGACAAGGGGCTGCTGCGCTTCATCACCTGCGGCTCGGTCGACGACGGCAAGTCGACGCTGATCGGGCGCCTCCTCTACGAGACCAAGCTGATCTTCGAGGATCAGCTCAAGACCCTGGAAGCCGAGTCGAAGAAACTGGGCACCCAGGGCGAGAAGCTGGACCTGGCGCTGCTGGTGGACGGCCTGTCCGCCGAGCGCGAACAGGGCATCACGATCGACGTCGCCTACCGTTTCTTCGCGACCGAGAAGCGCAAGTTCATCGTGGCCGACACGCCCGGACACGAGCAGTACACGCGCAACATGGCGACCGGCGCCTCCACCGCCGAGGTGGCTGTCATCCTGATCGATGCGCGCAAGGGCGTGCTGACGCAGACACGCCGCCACAGCCGCATCGCCTCCATGGTCGGCATCCGGCATGTAGTGGTGGCGATCAATAAGATGGACCTTGCCGGCTACGACCAGGCGGTTTTCGAGGAGATCGCCGAGGAGTACCGCGCCGCCGTCGCCGAGCATGACTTCGCCAGCATCACCTGTATCCCGCTCTCCGCGCTGGAGGGCGACAACGTGATCGCGCGCAGCGAACGCATGGCCTGGTATGACGGCCCGACCCTGCTGGACTACCTGGAGAGCGTGCAGGTCGGCGAGGCGGCCTCCGAGAGCCGCTTGCGCATGAGCGTGCAATGGGTCAACCGGCCCAACCTCGATTTCCGCGGCTTCACCGGGCGCATCGGCGCCGGGCGCGTGCGCAAGGGGGACAGCGTGCGCGTCCTGCCTTCCGGGACCACCACGACGGTGGAGCGCATCGTCAGCTATGATGGCGATCTGGAAGAAGCCGTCGCCGGTCAGTCCGTGACCCTGACGCTGGCCGAAGAGGTGGATGTCAGCCGGGGCGACGTCATCGCGGCGGCGGACAACCCGCCGGAAGTGGCCGACCAGTTCGAGATAAAGCTGCTCTGGATGCACGAGCACGCCATGCTGCCGGGCCGCAGCTACGTGGTGAAGATCGGCCGCCGCAGCGTCAACGGCACCGTGACCGAGATCAAGCACCTGGTGGACGTGAACAGCGGCGCGCACCTCGCGGGCAAGCAGGTGCCGCTGAATGGCATCGCCGTGGTCAATGTCTCCTTCGACCGAGAGGTGGTCTTCGAGCCTTACGAGCGGAACCCCGACCTCGGCGCCTGCATCTTCATCGACCGCATGACCAACGAGACGGTCGGCGCCGGCATGATCGAATTCGCGCTGCGCCGCGCCTCCAACATCCATTGGCAGGCTCTGGCGGTCGACAAGCAGACCCGCGCGAGCCTCAAGCACCCGACGGCCCGCTGTCTATGGTTCACCGGTCTTTCCGG
>JARRJC010000124.1 GCA_037379885.1 Limibacillus sp. | reverse complement strand
CTGGCTCCGGATGACCACGAGGCCCTCGTGCACGGGATCGGCGAGCAGGTGACCGCTGATTGGTATGCCACTCGCTTTCAGAATCTAGATGCGAAGCAGCGGAATCTTCTGAGTGCCTACCTGGGGCGGCGGATTATGGGTCGCATCGAACGCAGAGTGCTTTTGCATACCATTAGCCGCCTGTGGATTGATTACCTGACTGACATTGAGGATCTGCGCCGCGGTATCGGTCTCGAAGCATATGGTCAGCGGGATCCATTGGTCGAATACAAGCGACGCGCCTTTGAGTTGTTCGAGGAACTCGGGGACAACATCCGAAGGACAGTGGTTCGCTCCTTGTTCCGACAGGCGCCGGAACCGCTCGGCGGCCAGTAAAGAGACTGGGTCTATCGTCTTTCATGGAGTTTTGTAGCTGATGACGCGCATATCGCGATTCGGTGCCAAGTTCCATTGCTCCATTCGCGCGCTTGATCTTTTCGAGCGAAGATGTTACAATAAGGATGCAGGCGCACCAAATCGAGAGAGCCCAGGTTAGGGGACAAGACCGTACACGGGGCCACGTATACTCGAGAACTGCGGCAGAGGGACCAGCAAGAGGGAAGAACAAGCCCTGTAGGCAAGAGGGAGGTGCAACGTTGGTCTTCAGCGGAGAAGATTTCACGACAAGGCTCATGAACGACATGGACCCACCGCTCTTGGACCTGGTCAAGACCAAGGTGAATTCATTCATCAAGTGGGACTTGGTTCGCTTTCTGCGGGAGAATCCAAACACGGCCGACACGGCAGAGAACATAGCCAAATATGTTGGCCGGAACGCTGCTACCGTTGAGCCGGAACTGCATGAGCTGGTGGAGTCCGAAATCATGGAGGTCAAGACGGTGGACGGGCTGCCAGTCTATTCGCTCACAACCAATGCAAGCACCCGAGAACTGCTTGACCGTTTTATCACGGCTTGTGAAGACCGCCATTTCCGGGTCAAGGTGATCTATCACATCGTCCGCGGTATGCGGTAGACGCCGGGTAGGTCAAGCCAGTGCTGATTCCATGCATTCCGCGCCAGCCGTGCGTCTGTCTCGCACGACCGATCCGTGCCGGAGCGGGCGGGGCTCTGACCAGATCGTATTAGGGCCGGACCGGTGAATCGAGCGCCGCGTCGACAGGAGGCGAGAGACTATGGGCAGTGAACGGGTAAGTACGGATATCAAAGGCCTTGATGAGATGCTGCAGGGTGGCTTTCTTCCCCAGACGGCCAATCTCGTTGAGGGACCGCCGGGGACAGGCAAGAGCACATTCGGCATGCAATTCATCTATAATGGCATTCATTATCACGATGAACCGGGGCTGATTCTCACCTTTGAGGAATTTCCTCAGCAGTACTATCGCGATGCAGAAAGCTTTGGTTGGAATTTCCGCGAGTTGGAACGCGAGGGCAAACTGCGCGTGATCATGACGAGCCCGGAGGTCAGCCGCTCCGATCTGGAAAGCGTGGGAGGTACGATTGAGACCTTGGCCCGCGAGATGGGAGCGCGGCGCATATTGGTGGACAGTATTTCCCACTTTGATCAGTTGACCACGGACTCGATCGAGTTTCGCTCCACTGTCTATGGATTTATCAATTCGCTCAAGCGTGAGGGATTGACCAGCGTCCTGACGCGCGAGAGCGCGGTTCTGCTCGGCGGTGAAGAGGAAGAGAATCTCATTGCCTACGTGGTCGATAGCTACATCATGTTGCGATATGTTGAGATCGAAAGCGCCATCCGCAAAGCTCTGCTCGTCCTGAAGCTTCGGGGTAGCGATCATGCCAAGGACATTCGCCAGTTCGAGATCACGAGTCAAGGCCTTGAGATCATGTCGAGGTTCGAAGGACAGGAAGGCATCATGAGTGGTAGTCCACGGCGGATGGTAGAAGCGTTTGACAAGGCCTTTCGGCCCCGTGGCAACTAGAGAGGGGAACGTAAGGAAAACCGGGAG
>JARRJC010000123.1 GCA_037379885.1 Limibacillus sp. | reverse complement strand
CGCCTCTGCCTTGGCGCCCGTGCCGTGATCTCAAAGAGCGCGCGTGAGGTGAGCAGCGCCGCCGGCGCGCCCGTGCGCTTGCAGGCGAGTTCGCATTCCAGCAGGCGGTTGATGGCTTGGCCGAGCCTGGCGCTGCTCCAGAGGTTCAGCTGCGCGCCGAAGGGCCCCTTCATCTTGAAGAAGATCGGCGGGCGGAGCTGACTCATCGCCTGCTCCGCGGAACGGCCTGCGTCCATCAAGCTGCGCGCAGTCGCCAGCCGCATGAAGTGACCCGAGACGGCGCGCAGAACCGGAATGGCGTTCGCGCCCTCGGCGAAGGCCTTTTCCAGGATTCGCTCCACGGCGGCGAGCTCGCCATCCGCCCCGGCGCGGGAGAGATCGTCAAGCGTCAGATGGGCGCTGTCGCCCACGGTGGCCAGGACGTCGTCCAGGGCAATCTCGGCGTTGCCGGCCTCCGGCGGCCCCTTGTAGGTCACCAGCTTTTCGATCTCCCGCCGCGTGACCTGCCGGTTGCTGCCCAGATTGCCGCTCAAGTAAGCCAGGGCGTCGTGGCTGATCGAAAAGCCAGCCTCCTTCAAACTGTCGCGCAGCAATTGGGTGAGATTGCGGTCCTCGTCCCGGTAGCAGGCGACCGCGGCGCCGCTCTCCGCCTTTTCGAACAGCCCGCGAATCTTCGAGCGGGGCGTCAGGTCCTCGGCTTCGATCACCAGCAGAGCGTCGCCTGGAAGCTCGGCGAGAAACCTCTCGAACTGGGCGGCCAGGGTCTCTTCCGGCTTCACGACCCTCAAGACTCGCCGCCCGCCGCCAAAGCAGATCGCGGCGGCTTCGTCGTTGAGCAGGGCGGGATCGTCTTTCAGCGCGGAAGATGAGAGTTCGGCGACGCGGAAAGGGTCCTTCGGATCCTCCACCACGCTGCGCGTCACCGCTTCGGCCCGCTCACGCACCAGCCCGCCGTCGGGCCCGTAAAGCAGAACGGCGCGAATCTTCGGGTCGGGCTTTTGGGTGAAGCGGTCAGCCGAGCGGGCGTCGATCTTCATCGTGCTTTCTTCAGGCGCCGTCCGGCGACTGTGCGGCGAAGTAGACCGCCAGCCGCTGGGCGATATCGTTTGCGATGACTTTGCTCGAACGTTCGCGGGCGTCGCGCTCGGCGGAGATGGTGCCGTACTGGGCTTCCAGGTCCAGCGCCGAGTAACCGCTCGAAGCGTTGCTTTCGCCGCTGAAGAGCACGGTGCGGCCATCGGCCGTATAGAGCGTGTAGCGCGTCCGGATCTTCAGATTGTAGCGGCTGGCCGTGGCGTCCCGGCGGATGCCCAGGCTCTGGATCCGCTCCTTGATCGAAACCCGCAGANNNNAGCGGGGCGATGCGCACGGAGTGCAGGCGGTCCTAGGTGGAGGTGCCGCTGCCATAGAGCGGTTGGAACCCGCAGGCTGAGGCCGATAGCGCCACCATGAAGAGGCCGCTGGCGCCCGCCAGGAATCTGCGCCGGCCGGTCAGCTTGTCCTTCGCATCAAGCGACAATGTTCACCACCCTGTTCGGCACCACGATGATCTTTCGCGGCGCTTTGCCCTCCAGAATGCGCTGCACGGCCTCGGCGGCCAGCGCCTGCTCTTCCGCCGCCGACTTGTCGCAGTCGCGCGGCAATTCGATGGTCGCGCGAAGCTTACCATTGACCTGCACGGCAATGGTAACGCTCTCTTCGGTGACGAGCGAGCCATCGGCTTCGGGCCAGGGCTGGTCGGCCAAAAGACCGTCGTGGCCCAGACGCTGCCACAGCTCTTCGGCCAGATGCGGCATCATGGGCCCGATCAGCCGTGTGAGCGTCTCCAGCGCTTCGCGGAGCGCCCAGGCCTCGCCCTCGTTCCCGGCCTTGAAGCTTTGCAGTTCGTTGGAGAGCTCGTAGACCCGCGCCACGCGGCAGGGACTCCAGCACGGCGCTGGCCTGGCGCCAAAGCCGCTGCGTGAAGCGCCAGGCGCCGGCGATGCCCGCGTCGGTCCATTCCATGTCGCGGTCGGGTGGACTGTCGGAGAGCATGAACCAGCGCGCCGTGTCGGCGCCGTACTCCTGGATGATGATCTCCGGGTCC
The DNA here is from genome assembly GCA_037379885.1 of Limibacillus sp. Classification (NCBI taxonomy): domain Bacteria; kingdom Pseudomonadati; phylum Pseudomonadota; class Alphaproteobacteria; order Rhodospirillales; family Rhodovibrionaceae; genus Limibacillus; species Limibacillus sp. The sequence continues at coordinate 1,842 of JARRJC010000123.1, read as the reverse complement.
ACGGTGTTGCGCTTGGACTTGGACATCTTCTCGGTGCGGCCCACGGTAACGGGCTTGCCGTCCAGGGTCGTGACGCTCTCTCCCTCCCGCTTCACCTCCTCGGGCGAAAGCCAATCGCCGTCGGGGCCGCGATAGGTCTCATGGCCGATCATGCCCTGGGTGAAGAGGCCGGCGAAGGGTTCGGCGAGGTCGAGGTAGCCGCAGTCGCGCAGCGCGCGGGTGAAGAAGCGCGAATAAAGCAGATGCAGGACCGCATGCTCGATGCCGCCGATGTACTGGTCCACCGGCAGCCAGTAGTCCACGGCCTCCCGGTCCAGGGGCGTCTCGGCGCGCGGGCTGCAGAAGCGCGCGAAGTACCAGGACGAGTCGACGAAGGTGTCCATGGTGTCCGTGTCCCGCTCAGCGGCCTTGCCGCAGGAGGGGCAGTCGGTCTGCTTCCAGGTCGGGTGGTGCGCCAGCGGGTTGCCCGGCTTGTCGAGGCTCACGTCTTCAGGAAGTTCGACCGGAAGTTGCTCTTTGGGAACCGGCACCGGCCCGCAGTCCGGGCAGTGGATGACCGGGATCGGGCAGCCCCAGTAGCGCTGGCGCGAAATGCCCCAGTCGCGCAGGCGGTACTGGATCGTGCCCTCGCCGCGCTTGTTGGCTTCCAGCCAGGCGACGGCCTTGTCGATCGCCTCGATCGGGGTGATCTCCCGCTCCTCCATGAAGCCGGCGGCGGTGTAGAGTACCTTCTGTGAGTCCGACTTCTCCACGTAGGCGGTCTCGGAGATGTGGAACAGCGTTTCCTTGCCGCCGCCGGGCGCCTTGAGCTGCACCACCGGGTTGTCGGCGAAGCGCTGGGCGTGTTGCTGGAGCTCCTCGGGGGTCGGGTCGCGCGCCTCCAGGGGGCGGTAGGTCTCGATCACCGGCAGGCCGTACTTGTTGGCGAAGTCCAGGTCGCGCTGGTCGCCCGACGGCACGCCGAAGATCGCGCCGGTGCCATAGTCCATCAGCACGAAGTTGGCGGCATAGACCGGCAGCTCGACGTCCGGAAGGTAGGGGTGGCGCCCCTTCAGCCCGGTGTCGTAGCCCTTTTTCTCCGCCGCCTCGATCGCGGCTTCGCTGGTGCCGGTCTTGTCGCAGTCGGCGACGAAGGCCCGCAGCGCCTCATCCTTCTCCGCCAGCTCGGCGATCAGGGGATGATGCGGCGAGAGCGCCAGGAAGGAGGCGCCGTCCAGGGTGTCGGGCCGGGTGGTGAAGACTTCGAGAGGATCTTCGCGTCCCTCGATCTCGAACCAGATACGCGCACCGCGCGAACGCCCGATCCAGTTCTCTTGCATCAGGCGGACCTTCTCCGGCCAGCGGTCGAGGCCGCCGATGGCCTCCAGCAGGTCGTCGGAGTACTTCGTGATCCTGAAGAACCATTGCGCCAGCTTGCGCCGTTCGACCGGCGCGCCCGAACGCCAGCCGCAGCCGTCGATCACCTGCTCGTTGGCCAGCACCGTCTGGTCGACGGGGTCCCCGTTGAGCCAGGACTCCTTGCGATAGACGAGACCCGCCTTCATGAAGTCGATGAACATCTTCTGTTCGTGGCGGTAGTAGCCGGGGTGGCAGGTCGCCAGCTCGCGGGACCAGTCGATGGAAAGGCCCATGGAACGAAGCTGTGCGCGCATCGCCGCGATGTTCTCATAGGTCCACTTCGCCGGATGGACCTTCTTCTGCATGGCGGCGTTTTCCGCCGGCAGTCCGAAGGCGTCCCAGCCCATGGGATGCAAGACGTTGAAACCTTTTGCCCTTTTGTATCGGGCGATCACGTCGCCGATGGTGTAATTGCGCACGTGACCCATGTGGATGCGTCCCGAG
>JARRJC010000122.1 GCA_037379885.1 Limibacillus sp. | reverse complement strand
CACCATCAGGCCATCGCGCAGGTCCTCGTCGAAGCCGCGCAGGACCTTGGGACCGCGGTAGATCAGGGTCACCTCGCTGCCCAGACCGTTCATGATCCCGGCGAACTCCACAGCGATATAACCGCCACCCGCGATCACGATGTGCCGGGGTTGCTCTTCCAGATGAAAGATTTCGTTGGAGGAGATGCCGTATTCCGCGCCCGGCTCTCTGGGCAGCACCGGCGCTCCGCCGGTCGCAAGAAGAATGGTCTCCGCCGTGCAGCGCTCGCCCGCGACCTCCACCGTGTGATTGTCGATCAGGCGCGCGTGGCCGTCGTGCATGGTGACACCCGCGGCGGTCAGAAGTTTTCTGTAGATGCCTTCCAGCCGCTCGATCTCCTTGTCCTTGTTGGCGATCAGGGTCTTCCAGTCGAAGGTCGCTTCGCCAGAGAGCGTCCAGCCATAGCCCGCGGCGTCCTCGAACTCCTCCGAGAAGTGGCTGGCGTAGACCATCAGTTTCTTGGGCACGCAGCCGCGGATGACGCAGGTGCCGCCATAGCGGAACTCCTCGGCTATCCCCACCTTGGCGCCCGTCGACGCCGCCATGCGCTCACCGCGCACGACGCCAGTTCCCGCACCGATGACAAAGAGGTCTTAGTCGTACTGGCTCATGCCCATCCTATTCACCCGATTGGGTCCATTTGGAAACTCATAAGAAGGCGGCGCCGCAGCATTCGGCGCGGCGCCGCCCATTCCTTTTGTTAGGTAGGAACGAAGGCGCTAAATGGAAACCCCGTCCGGCAAGGACGCGGCAAAACGCGCGCGCTGCGAGCGCCAGCGCCAGACCGCCCAGACGACCGCCGCCACCGCCTGACCACCCGCGCCCAGCAACGCCTGGCTCGGCTCGACCGAGAGCGGCGGCGCGAAGATTCCGGCCAGCGCATTCATCCCCATGGCCTGCAAGGTGGCGGGCAGCAGGAAGTAGAGCAGCGCGAGCCAGAAAGCGGCCATCAGGTCGCTGCGCCCGGCCGCCCCTCCATTGCCATAAGCCATACCCAGCACCAACGCGAAGTCGCGCAGCATCAGCGCGATCAAGGAGAACGCGAGCGGGCGGGTGTAGCTGTCGAACTGCCAGGCGGCCCAGGCCCAATGGGTCTCCGGCCCGATCCCAACGGATGCCCCCAGAACCGCCGAAGCGATGCCGAAGAGCAGCGCAAGCTTGAACGATGGCAGCCAGAGCGGCGCCTTGGGATACGCGGTGAAGGGATTGCTCCTGAGCGCCCTCAGGAAGCCCGCCATATCCAGCGGGTCCTTCCGGTCCGCAAAGAGCGCGGCATAAGCGCCCAGCGCGAAGACCGCGAAGAACAGGGCCAGCGGCAGCGATAGAACCTCGCCGCAGGCCGCACAACTGCTGACCACGAACCCGTAGAGGTATGCCCCCAGCAGCGCCAGGAAGAAGGCCCAACCCCAAGGGATATTGGTGAGCTGCAACTCCTCGCGCATCAGGCGCAGGCAGGCGATCACAGCAGCACCCGTGAAGAAGATCTTACTGGCCAGAATGAAGGGAAGCGCGTCAAAGGAGATATTGTACCAGCCGATGACCCGGCCCCCCGGGCCCAAGTCGCCGAGCAGAAGGTCGGAGGGAATCAGGCTTCCGTCCGTGCCCGCCAGAACCAGATAGGCGAGCAGCCCCAAACCCTGGCAGAGGGCGACGGGAATCTGGCGCGCGCCGCGCTGCTTTCTCAGCATCACCAAGGTGGTCAAGAGCGTCACGGCCTGGGCCAGCACACCGTCGAGCAAGAGCATAGCGATCTCGCTGCCGAGACCCGACCGCAAGCCCGCCATCCCCTCTGGCCCCATCACCTCGGCCCCTCGAAGGCGGCCGACGGCAATCAGGATCAGGAAGAAACCGCCCGCCAGCCAAGTGAAGGAGGTCGGACCGAAGAGCTTGCCCCAGGTCATGCTCCAGGGACCCATGGCCGAGAGGCGCTGCCAGTCCCAGGTGGCCGAGCGCACCTCCGCGCCCATGCCGGCCGCGACCCGCCGCGTGCC
>JARRJC010000121.1 GCA_037379885.1 Limibacillus sp. | reverse complement strand
CCGCTCAAAGACTAACGATATTCCAGTTCTACCTGATCATACTGGCTCTGTGTGTGACTTCCATTCTCTATGGAACTCGCCTGATGAATGCGCTGTTCGACTATCAGGTCCACATATCGGTCATCGGATTTCTCCTTACATCATTGTTCTTCTTCCTAGAAATCCGCACCGGGGAACTCCTTCACATGGCCACCGATGCGCTCCGAGAAATCGAGCTGGAGCTCATGAAAACGACGGCCTTCAACATCGGCTTCTGCCAGCAGTCCGAAAGGCCGAAGCGCTCCTACGCCAGGTATCGGATTGTCATCAGGATCTTCTACATCTCGGCGCTATTGCTTTTCGCCCTGGCCTTCATTGACGGAGTAGGACTGCTAGCATGCATTGATGTTCAGCTGGTCAAGAGCGCCGCCGCCGCGCGTTGATCAATGCCGAGACCACCCCATGCAGGGTGCGGATGTCCTGCTCGGTAGGTTCCAGGCGGTTGAAGAGGTTGCGCAGGTTCCGCTTCATGGCGGGGCCTTTGTCGACCGGCCAGAAGAAGTTGACGCTTTCCAGCTCGCTCTCCAGGCGTTCGTAGAAGGCTTGCAGTTCGCGCTTGTCGGCGGGCGGGGTAACGCCTGTCTGGCGCGTGACCGCCGGCGTGTCGTCGCCGGACTGGAACCACTCGTAGCCGACCAGCAGCACGGCCTGGGCGAGGTTCAGGGAGGAAAAGCCGGGGTTGAGCGGCACGTTGATGAGCGCATCGCAGAGTGCGATGTCCTCGGCCTCCAGCCCCGTGCGCTCCGCCCCGAAGACCAGCGCGCAGCGCTGGCTCCGCGCCAGCCTCGCGCGCAGGTCCGACACCGCGGCCCTGGGCGTGAAGACCTCCTTGATGATGCCGCGCGGCCGCGCCGTGGTGGCGTAGGCGTACTGCAGGTCGGCGATGGCGTCAGCGAGGCTGTCGAAGACCCGGGTGCGCTCCAGCACGATCCCGGCCCCGGCGGCGGGCGCTTCGGCCTCCGGGTTGGGCCAGCCGTCGCGCGGCTTCACCAGACGCAGGTCGGAAAGCCCGCAGTTCATCATGGCGCGGGCGACCATGCCGATGTTCATGCCGAGTTGCGGGGCGACCAGCACCACGGCGGGCGTGGCGCCTTCTTCCGGCTGCTGCTGCTTGCTGCGGTCGGTGCCCGCCATGGCCCCGCCTACGTCAGCCCTTGCTTGGCGGGGTCGCGCCGACCCGGAAGAGCTTCCAAGCATAGGAGTCCTCCAGGGCGGAGTAGGAAGCGCCGATGATGTTGGGCGAGACGCCCAGCGTGGTCCAGCGCTCGCCCTCCTTGTCCGCGGACTCGATCATGACGCGGGTGACGGCGTCGGTGCCGCCCTGGGGGGTCAGGATGCGCACCTTGTAGTCGGTCAGGTGCGTGCCCTCCAACTGCGGGTAAGCCCGCAAAAGCGCCTTTCGCAAGGCGACGTCCAGGGCGTTGACCGGTCCGTTGCCGCTCGCCACCTCGTGCAGCAGCTCGCCGCAGACCTCGACGGTCACGGTGGCCTCGCTCTCGATCACCAGATCGCCGCGCGCGTTGGTGCGGCGGTCGTCCATGATGCGGAAGCGCTCCAGCGAGAAGTAGTCGGGCACCTCGCCCAGCGTGCGGCGGGCCAACAACTCGAAGGAGGCCTCGGCGCCGTCATAGGCGTAGCCCTCGCTCTCCAGCCGCTTGACCTCCTCCAGCAGGCGGTTGACGCGGCGGTCGTCGCCCTCGGGCAGCGCCAGGCCGATTTCCCGGAAGCGCGCCAGGATGTTGGAGCGCCCGGCCTGGTCGGAGACCACGATGTGGCGCTGGTTGCCGACCAGACCCGGCTCGATGTGTTCGTAGGTCTTGGGGTCCTTCTCCACCGCCGAGACGTGCAGTCCGCCCTTGTGCGCGAAGGCCGCCTGACCGACGTAGGGCTGGTGCCGGTTTGGCGCGCGGTTCAGGCGCTCGTCCAGCAGGCGGGAGGCGTGGGTAAGCTGGGTCAACTGCTCGGCGGAGACGCCCGTCTCGTACCCCGTCTTCAGGTTGAGGGAGGGAATGAGCGAGAC
>JARRJC010000120.1 GCA_037379885.1 Limibacillus sp. | reverse complement strand
TGAGCAGCAAGTCGCCGGGTTGGAGCGCCTCGCCCAGCACGTCGCCCAGATTGTCGGGCGTCACCCGTCTGCGCAGATAGGTGAGGCCTCGACCGGCCAAGTCGGAGAGGCGGTCGGGCAGCTCTTTCTGATCAATCACGGTGAGCGCCGGGGCCTCAACCTCCAGCGTTTCAAGCAGCATCGGCAGCGCCGCCTCGGCGATGGTGCCATAGCCCAGAACAACGATGCGCCGTGAGCCGAGGCTTGCGCGCCTCTTACTGTTCCCCATCATGGGGCTTTAAAAACCCGAACCGGACCGGTCCGGTCAAGCCTTCACGTCCACCACGACGCGCCCCTGCACCTGCCCCTTCAGGATCGCAGCGCCCAGCTCTGGAAGATCGGCAAGCCCGGCGGGCCGGATCATGGCGTGAAGCTTGTCCATGGGCAGGTCCTTGGCGAGACGGTCCCAGGCCTGCTTGCGCGGCTCGAAGGGCTTCATCACGGAATCGATGCCCAGCAGGTTCACCCCGCGCAGCAGGAAGGGAATAACAGTGGCGGGGAGTTGGGCGCCGCCGGCCAGACCGACCGCGGCGACAGAGCCGCCGTACTTGATCTGGCCCAGGACACGCGCCAGCATCGGCCCGCCCACGGCATCCACGCATCCGGCCCAGGTCTCGGTCTCGAGGGGCCGCTTGACCGTCTCGTTGATCTCCTCGCGCGGCACGATGGTCGTGGCGCCCAGGTCGCGCAGATAGCCCTCGGTCTCCGGCCGTCCTGTAACGGCAGCCACCTCATGGCCCAGCTTGGCCAGGATCGCCGTCGCCACCGAGCCGACGCCGCCCGCCGCCCCGGTGACCAGTACCGGACCATTGCCCGGCTTCAGGCCGTGTTCCTCCAGGGCGATGACCGCCAGCATGGCGGTGAAGCCCGCCGTCCCGATCGCCATGGCGTCGCGGGTCGAGATCGCTTCGGGCAGCGGAACCAGCCAGTCGGCCTTGACCCGCGCCTTCTCCGCATAGCCGCCCCAGCGCACCTCACCAACGCGCCAACCGGTCAGGACCACGCGGTCGCCGGGCTTGTAGCGGTCGTCCTCGGAGCTTTCCACGACACCGGCGAAGTCGACGCCAGGCACGTGGGGGTAGGTCTTGACCAGGCCGCCGCCGGGGCCGATGCACAGGCCGTCCTTGTAGTTGAGGGTGGAGTATTCGACCGCGACCGTGACGTCGCCTTCGGGAAGCTGCGAGTCCTCCAGTTCCTGAACGGAGGCCTTGGTCTTGTCCTCCTGGTCCTTCTCGACCACCAGTGCTCTGAAGCTCATCGCGTATCTCCCTTGTCTATCGATTTGTCGTTGTGCCGATTACGTCCTTTTGCCGGGTTCCCTCGCCGTTGGAGAACCACGACCCGGTCAGGTGATGGGCAGTTCGCAGACCCGCGCGAACTTGAAGCCGTCCGGGGTTTCGACCTCGACCGCCGTGCCGGGCTCCCAGTGGGTCATGCGGATCATCGCGATCGCCACGGTGGTCTTGAAGTCCGGCGACCAGGCCGCCGAGGTCACCTGCCCAACGCGCCGCCCGCCAGACAGCACGGGCCAGGGTTCGATGCAAGGCGGCAAGCCTTCGGCTTCGATCCTCAGACCCCTGATCTGGCGCGTCGGTCCGTCCCTTGCAACCCGCAAGAGCGCGTCGCGGCCGACGCAGCCGATCGCCTTTTCGGTGTCGCAGAAGCGGCCGAGCCCGCACTCGTGCGGGGTGTTCTCCCGCGTCATGTCGTTGCCGTAAGACAGCAGGCCGCCCTCAATGCGCTCGATCAGGTTCGGCCCGCCCGCGCGCACTTCCAAATCCTCGCCCGCGGCGAAGAGTGCATCCCAGAGCGGCTCTCCCAGAGCGCTGTCGGTCACGTAGATCTCGAAGCCGCCCTGCTTGGAATAGCCGGAACGCGCGACCGGCAGCGAGCGTCCGTCGAACTCCAGATGGCGGAAGCGGAAGAAGCGGATGTCCTTCACCTGCGGGCCGAACACCCGCGACATGAGCTCGTCCGCCTTGGGCCCCTGCACGGCGAGCGGCGAGACGTCAGGTTCCTCGGCGGAGACTTCCAGGTGCAGGGCGTAGGCCAGTCCCTTGATCCAGAACAGCAGATCCGAATCCGCGATCGACACCCAGAAACGGTCGTCGGCGAGCTTCAGGGTCACGGGGTCGTTCAGCATGCCCCCGGTCTCGTCCACCATGGGCGTGTAGTAGCACTGTCCGGGCATCATCCGTGAGAGGTCGCGCGGCGTCAGCATCTGTATGAGGCGGGCCGCATCAGGGCCGCGCAC
>JARRJC010000119.1 GCA_037379885.1 Limibacillus sp. | reverse complement strand
TGCTCTTCGTCGTGGCGCTCCTACTCTTGGTGAGTGGCTGGCGTGCTCTGATAGGCACCATCACGGCTTTCACCCTGGCACACTCGATCACACTCACCGGCGCCACGCTTGGTTTTGTCTCAGCGCCCTCTGGCTTGATCGAGGCGCTAATCGCGCTCTCCATCGTCTTCGTCGCAGCTGAAGCCCTCCATAAGATGCGCGGCCAGGAAAGCCTCACCACCCGTCGTCCCTGGCTCATCGCCTTCGCCTTCGGCCTGCTGCATGGCTTCGGCTTTGCAGGCGCTCTCAGCGAGGTGGGGCTTCCGGACGAGGCGATACCGGCGGCGCTGCTCTTTTTCAACGTAGGTGTTGAATTGGGCCAGTTGCTATTTGTCGCCACTTTCGTATTGCTGGCGAAGGCGCTCCAGGCAATCGCATCGCCGTCGCTACGACCGTTGCGCATTGCGAGCAGCTACGTCATCGGATCCCTCGCCGGGTTCTGGACAGTCGAGCGGGTGCTGGCGCTTTGGGTTTAGAAGGAAGGCGCATGTCCGCTCTTAGCCAATAGCGGACATTGGTTCGACGGAAATTATTGGCTCCAGTCGTAGTTATCTCCGAAGCGCCGTGCCAGAAAATCTACCAGAACTTTGACCTTTGGCGGAACGAACCGTCTGTAGGGGTGGACGGCGTAGAGTGGCACGCGCGCTGGACTAGGCGAGATCCCGGGAAGAATCTCGACGATGTCACCTCTCGCCAAAAAGGGGCCGACGAGCCAACCTGGCGATAGGACAATGCCTCTGCCTTCGCAGGCCGCGTTTACGAGGGCATTGCCGCTGTTGGCGGAAAAGCTTCCCGAGGCCCGCACATTGATGGTCGTGCTTCCTGACTTGAACCGCCACACGTTGTATCCGGGAAGCGCCCTGAAGATTAAGCAGTTATGGTCCTCCAAGTCCTCTGGCCGCTCGGGCGCTCCAGCCTCCAGCAGATACTTCTCACTGGCACAAAGGTAGCGTTTCGCTGCCGCGATTTTCCGTGACCTGAGGGTGGAGTCTTCCATCTGTCCGACGCGGATAGCGAGATCAAAACCCTCTCCAACCAAGTCGACGATCCGGGCGCTGAAATCCACCATCCATCCCTTCAGGAACTGTCATTCTGATCAGACCGGAGGGATGGTCCTGTAGTTGCCCGGCGACGGTGCGAGCTTCTTCTAGGTCGAGCAGAATGGCGTGCGTGCGCTTATAGAACGACAGGCCAGCCTCGGTAAGAGTCAGCTTGCGCGTCGTGCGATGGAACATGGCCGAGCCAACCCAGCCTTCCAGCTCATCGATGCGACGGGATACCGATGAGGGGGAAAGACCAGCTTGCCGCCCAGCCTCAGAGAAAGAGCCTGTCTCGACGGCCTTCACGAACAGTGATATTGCGCCCAGTCTGTCCAATGGTGCACTCCCGGAGCTTGTTTATGCATAATATGCAAAAAACAATTTCGCATTGATGATGCAATCGTAAAGATAAAACTGACCTAGACTCCTCCCATCTATGGAGATGGAGGACTTCAATATGTCTGAAGCATTTCACCGCTTTCTGCCGGACGGTGATCCAAAGAACGGGATGGCGCCGTCGCATGCGGTTCCCGCAAACGCCTTCACGACGGAGGATCATGCAGAATTGAGGCACAAGGTCTTTGAAACCGAAGACGGTTCGATCACGTCGGGGGTTTGGGAGTGTGCACCCATTTCGGTGGATATAGACGCCTATTCCAGCAACGAACTGATGACGATCTTGTCGGGAAGCCTCGATCTCACCGATTCCGCTGGAAGAAAAGAGACGTTCGTTGCCGGCGATACGTTCCTTATCCCAAAGGGTGCCAAGGTGAAATTGGAGATCACGGAAACGCTCCGCAAATTCTACATCATCGTCAAGTAGCGACCGAGTCATCCAGGTCGTAAGGCCCGCAGACTCGATCAAAGAAACTGAGAGCTATGCTCTTGATCTCAATTTTGTTGGTTAGGAGACGCTAGATGCCCATCCATGACGAGATGCAGACCTTGATGGACCGCTGGACCAAAGGTTTCGTTGAGGGAGATATCGATACCTGCGTAGATCTCTATACGAAGGACGCAACAATCTTTTCACCTTACAGCTTACCCAAACGAGGCCGCCAAGCGCTTCGCGAACTTTTCAAAGATTGGTACCAGCAAGGGGAAACAAACAAGTGCGTGACCGTCGAGGACGCCGCGGCAGATGGCTCGATGGCCTACTGCTTGGTTTCTTACTCCGGTGATTATCCGCAGGACGATGGAAGCCTCATCACCGAGAGCGGGATATCGCTGAATGTCGCGGCAAAGCAACGGGACGGATCTTGGAAGCTGCGCATGTCCAGCATGAATAGCGATAAACCGCCCTTGGCGTCTTAGATCTGCTTCTGGGCACACTCGGGCATTCTACAACGCCCCCTCGATCGGCGACTTAAAAGCTCAACTCGGCAGCGGCCGGGTCGCGCTTAGGCTATGAGCGTAGCAGCACGGTAGCGTAACACCTCTAGGAGGTTTTCCGATGTCTCACGAATCCGGCTTTCAGTTGAAGCAGGGCGGTCCAGATGTCTACGAGGCCTGCTGGGTTCGGGCTCAGATGGGTCGTTGCGCTGATGAGTTGGTTGCCGCGGCCGACGTCACCTCGGGTGACCTGGTGCTCGATGTCGCCTGCGGTACCGGAGTTGTGGCTCGCAAAGCTGCCTCTCGCTCTGGCGCAGCCACGAATGTGACCGGGACCGACGTCAATCCGCGCATGCTCGAGGCCGCGGCGCGTTTCGCCGCCGAGGCCGGTCTTTCGGAGATTTCTTGGCTCGAATGCGACTCCGCCACCATGCCCTTGCCCGGCGATACCTTCGACGTCGTGCTCTGCCAGCAGGGCCTGCAGTTTATGCCCGACAAGCCCGCCGCGATGGCCGAGATGGCTCGCGTACTGAAACCTGGCGGCCTTCTCGCCCTTAGCGTTTGGAAAACCCGCGCGCCTATAGGCGAGGCGTTCGCGACCGTGCTCGACAGGGAGTTCGGCGCTGGGACTACCGCGCCGTGGGATATGATCTATTCACTCGGCGACCGTGGCCGCTTGCATGAACTGGCGGAGGGTGCCCGGCTCCGAGACAGCCACGTCACCTTAGATGTAAAGTTCGCCCGCCACCCAAACTCGGAGACCTTTATCACCGGGGCCATTGCTGGATCTCCCATCGCAGAAACAATGGCTGAACTGGCGAAAGCCGAGCACGCCCGGTTGATCAAAGAAATCGTCGCCGAACTCGCGGACTATCATGACGACGACGGCCTTGCCTCACCGGCACAGTGTCTGACAATGACGGCACGTAAGTAGAACTTCTACAAGGACGGTAATGAAGTGGCGCTAGCGAGGCTTAAAGAGCACCGAGGCTGTCCAAAGACCAGAAACGATACGATCCGGAGGCAGGGATGCCTGTCCGCTATTTAGCCAATAGCAGACCTCCTGATCTTAAGCCTACGG
>JARRJC010000118.1 GCA_037379885.1 Limibacillus sp. | reverse complement strand
CGCGGCGATCTTGAGTGTGTTGAGCAGGATGTCGCGGTAGAAAGGATCGCTCAGTGCTTCGCGCCAGTTGTCGAAGTAAAAGCCAATCTGGTCAGCACCGCTGGCGGTGCGGAGCCAGAATGAGTAGACCACAATAAACACTAGCGGCACGAAGAGTAGCAGCGTCACAGCCGTTAGCGCCGGGGACAACAGCACCCAGGGTTGTCGCGCTTCGCGTGCTTCTACTGACATTCGCCCGCCCTTCGGCGATTTCCAATCCTCGAAAGGCTTGCAGAGCGCAAAGTATTCTGCAAATAGATAGTAACAATCTTCGATATAGATTTTATGAATGATAGCTATGAACCTGAACCAATCCGCCGAAAGTCTTGCGCGCCAACTGGATTGGAACCTGCTGCGCACCTTCGTGGTTCTTGCCGAATCGCGCAGCGTAACAGAGGCAGCCGAACGTTTGCGCCTGAAGCAGCCGACAGTTTCGAATGCCTTGAAGCGGCTGGAGGAAAGGCTCGGCAAGCAATTGATCCTGCGCTCGCCCGGCCACTACGAATTGACCGAGGCGGGTCGCCTACTCCACCGCGAGGCGATCGACATTCATGGAGCGATCCTCAGACTAGACACGCTGATGCGCGAGATCACCGACGAGGTTCAGGGTCACGTGCGTATTGCCATGGCTAGCCATGTGATCTGTCCTCTGTTTGACGAGGCACTCAACGATTTCCACTTGCGTCATCCACGGGCCACACTCTCCATCGACGTATCTGCCAGCCGTGAGGCGGTAGCTTCGGTCCTGGCGCGCCGCGCTTCGCTCGCCATTTGCCTCATTCGCGAGCGCAGCCCCAAGCTGGAATACCGACGTCTGTATCGAGAATATTTCGGCCTTTTCTGCGGCCCCACACATCCACTTTTCGGACGTCAAGGCCTGTCGGTTTCAGACTTGGCGGGGCAGTCTTCGGTCAGCTTCGTCACCGACCAGATGACTGACGCCCTGCGCCCCGTCACGATGATGCGCGCGGAACTAGAACTCGACGAACGCGTTGTCGGCACCTCCGCCCACTTAGAAGAGGTCCGCCGCATGATTGTGGCTGGACTGGGGATAGGGCCACTTCCGATCCACGTGGTTCGCCGCGATGTCGAGGACGGCATGCTATGGCGCCTACCGCCCTATGACAGGCCGCCCGCGATCGACGTGCACATAGCCTGGAACCCCAAAGCCCGCCTGAATCGGGCCGAGGAAGCTATGCTTACAGCGCTTCTAAGCCGTATCGAAAGAACCCCCATTGAGGAGCGAACCTATCTTTAGGCTGGGTTTCCCGAGAGACCACGCCATGCCCGCTAATGGCTACAAGCGGACAAGGAAAGAGCGACTGCTTGCAGCACTTGCTATATCGGGACGCTATTCCCGAGGTTATGAACCTCCCGTTAGTTCGCGCAACTTCTTCTCGGCAGGCTTCAAGGATCTGGCTTCCTCTGCGATCCCAGCCCATGGATCACCCATGGCGCCCAGGCGTCGGAAGATTGTCTTCAAGGTGAAGCGCTGCGCTGTCAGGTCGCTCCGTCCAAGCTCTGACCAGCGCAGCGGCGTGGCAACCGGCGCACCCGGCTTGGCTCTGAGAGCGTAGGGTGCGACGCTGGTTTGGCCATAGGCGTTTCGCAGGTAGTCCAAAAAAACTCGATGGCCGCGCCTATCCTTGCGCTGCTCGCAAGTGAGGCGGTCGGGATGCCGTTTGGCCAGCAAGCGACAGAGGCTTTGCGCGAAGTCACGCACCCGATCGAAATCGGCGCTGCGATCTAGGGGCGTAACAATATGCAGCCCGCGAGATCCAGTAGTCATCAAGAAGCATGGCAGCCCAAGTTCCTCCAGGAAACTTCCAGCGTCCTCCGCAGCCCCGCGCACCTTCTCAAAATCCCCGTCCGAGGGATCGAGATCCAAAATCATTCGGTCCGGATGGTTCGGCTTCCCAGCGAGCGCCAGGGCCAGATGAGGGGTCACGCAGCCTTGGTTTGCCAAGTAGGCCAGCACCGCCTCATCGTTCGCGAGAACGTAGGTGATTTGCCCATCCGTCTTGGCGAGCGTCACGCGGTCGATCCAGTCGGGAAAGTGCGGAGGAATCTGCTTCTGAAAGAAGCCCTCCTCTTCTATGCCTTCGGGAAAGCGCTGCTGGGTCAAGGGACGGTCGTGATAGTAGACCGACGCCACTTCAGCAATGCGTCGGTAGTAGTCGACCACCTCGCCCTTGGTGATTCCGTCGGCCAGGAAGTAGAGCTTGCTGGGGTGGCTGACCTCCACGCGGTGCTGTCCGATCCTGAGACATTTCCCGCCAGTCACGACTTCCCTTCCTGCTTTTCCTCCTTGGAAACCTCACAAAGCGTGCGTCCGCTTACCACTGAGCGAGGCTCAGTTGAGATAGGGTTGCGCCGGGCGTCAGCCTCTTCGTCCTTCATCTTGATCAAGAGCCATTGCTCCTCATCGCCTGGCGTCTCCGCCTTTTCTATACGTTGGA
>JARRJC010000117.1 GCA_037379885.1 Limibacillus sp. | reverse complement strand
AACTCGGTATCGGCTTCGTCGCCTACGCCCCGCTCGGGCGCGGCCTGCTGACCGGCAAGATCCGTTCGCTCGACACGCTGGAGGAAAATGACCGCCGCCGCGACATGCCTCGCTTCCAGGGAGAGAACCTAGGCCACAATCTGGAACTGCTTGGCGCAGCGGACGCCGTCGCGGCGCGCTGCGGCCTTTCAACCGCCGCCGTGGCCCTTGCCTGGGTCCTTTCGCGCGGCCGTGACATCGTAGCGATTCCCGGCTGCAAGCGCCGGGACACGCTCACCGACAGCCTGACCGCACTCGAGGCCGGGCTGAGCCGGGAGGATCTGAAGGAGATCGACGCCGCCTTCGACGCCGCCGCCGTGCGCGGCACCCGCTACCCCGAAAAACAGATGGCCCGCCTGGGCCTTTGATCCAGACGAAGAGCAAGGAGAACTGTACCCATGACGGCTGAAGAAAAGAATGTGATCGGCGAAGAGCACTGGACCGATAATAACGACGAGGTCCGACTCTTCCTCTGGGAAAAGTATGTCGGCTCGGCTCGCCTAAGGACAAGAAGGGCACTATCCTCTTCGTTCACGGTTCCTCCATGGCCTCGCAACCGACCTTCGATCTCCATGTCGAGGGTCGGCCCTTCTCCTCGGCCATGAACTACTTCGCCGTCCAGGGGTACGACACCTGGTGCGTGGATATGGAAGGCTACGGCAAGTCCACCAAGACGCGCGACATTACCTGCGATATCTCCAACGGGGCGGACGATCTGGCCGCTGCAAGCGCCTACATCCAGGAAAAGCGCGGCGCCGGGCCGCTGCTGATGTACGGCATCTCCTCTGGCGCGCTGCGGGCCGCGCTCTTCGCCGAGCGCCACCCCGAGCGCGTCGCGCGCCTGGCGCTGGACGCTTTCGTGTGGACCGGCGAAGGGAGTCCGACCCTGGAGGATCGCCGCAAGAAGCTGCCGCAGTTCCTGGAGAGCAAACGGCGGCCCATCGACAAGGCCTTCGTGCAGTCGATCTTCAGCCGCGACCATCCCGGCTGTGCCGAGGACAAGGTGGTCGAAGCGTTCGCCGAAGCGATCTGCGCGCTCGACGATTCCATGCCGAACGGCACCTACATCGACATGTGCTCCAAGCTGCCGCTGGTCGACCCGGAGAAGATCACGGTTCCCACCATCGTCATGCGCGGCGAATACGATGGCATCGCGGGGATGGGGGACCTCCTGGAGTTCTTCGACAAGCTGGCCAACACGGATAAGCAGTTCACCATGATGCAGGGCATCTCCCACGCCAGCTTCCAGCAGAAGAACTACATGCTGGTCTACCACATCCTTGATTCTTTCTTCCGTCAGCCGACGCCGGTCTATAAGGGGGAATAACAAGCGAGCATCCAGCTTCCGGCAATAAGCAACCCCGCCCACCAGCCGGAGAAACGTCGTGGCAAGCTAACGATAGGCGTGTCCGCTTCTAGCCAATAGCGGACCTCGGTGGATGCTTAAGACATCACCCTGATCGGCACCCTACGGCAATGCGATTAGCAATACGCTTAGGAAAAGCAGCCCCGAAGTGCTTAAAAGCAGGAGAAACCTGTAGCGGGCAATGGTTTTTTCTAACGGCTCTAGGTGCTCCTGCTCCTTGGCTTTTGTTGCTTGGAGCAATCGGCTCAACGCGTCGTTCTCTGACCTGAGCCGCAGATTATCTCGCTCTAACTGATCCTGCAGCATTAGCTTTCCCCCAAGTTATATCGCTCGCTGGTTACGCTTATGCTGAGCGAAAAGCATTAAAAGTTCCTCAAAACCCCGCATTCTCTGTGTGAATGAAGAGTACCTCTCACGCACTTGCCTTTTAGCCAATAGCGGCCATCAGGAACAGTCTTGCCGAGCCATTAGATCAATTCCGTTGCTGGATAAACTCCTGGGCGGACGCCTGAGCGGGGTGAGGCTATTCTCCCCGACCCAACAAAAGCTTCTTCGGTTGTGACCTCCTTCACAGACTTCGCGACTCTTCCCGGTGTTCCATGCGGTCAGAAGGCGGGAGCCATCTTCTCGCCAAACCTGTGCGCCCTTGTGAGGTTCGGAAGGAGAAAGCAATGCGAAATCAACGGAACTCGATGCTGGCCGTATCTGAGGAAAGGCAGCGTCTGAACGCTGAAGAAGATCAGAAAATGGCGTATTCACGATCAATGGTGACAACAGCCCAGGTCCTGAGTCCGGACTTTCATGGGATCCATAATAGGGATGAAGTCGCGTCCGACCAGAGGCCATCCGAACAGCCTCAAGATCCAAGATGCCAGGATGAAATCGACGCTTGGGCGCGTCACGCCAACGCGTCGAATGGGTTTGGCTAACTCCCGCTGCTAGCCAGTTTGGGCTTTCCCTTTCTGATCACTCTACTCGTCATTTGCTGCAAGCGGCATAATCCCAGTTCGTAGCTATGGAGCAGGTCGATGGAGCGCGTAAGGCCAGTTCGGACAAAGTATGAGGCGGACGCCGTCTACGGACTCGCCTATGAGTTTGTCGAGTGGCTTCGTCAGCGCTATCCCGAGATGGACTCTGAGATTGATACCTACCTCCATCACCAGAAGTTCGATGAACAGATCCGCGATGTACTGATCCACTACAATCCGCCAAAGGGTGAATGCCTGCTCGCCTTCGATGGGAGCAATCCGGTCGGCATTCTGATGCTCAAGGATTTAGGCGGAGGGATTTGTGAGATGAACCGCATGTACGTCCGTGAATCTGCGCGGGGTCTTGGGTTAGGTGGTGCGCTGGTAACAGAGATCATAAAGAGAGCGCGGCAGATGGGTTTCCAGAGAATCACCCTAAGCGCCTTGCCTCGGCATCATGAGGCCATGGCTTTATACCGGTCTTTGGGCTTTAAGGACGACGACAGGCCGAAGGAACCAGGAAACTCGGACAATGCTATCCTAATGAAACTCGATCTTTGAGGCATTACTGACCAACCATTCCCCATCTCCGATGTCCGCTTCTAGCCAGAAGCAGACATTCGCAGTTCGCGCGGATGGGAGCCAAGGCTTCCTCCGAGTGGACTGCGGTG
>JARRJC010000116.1 GCA_037379885.1 Limibacillus sp. | reverse complement strand
CAAGGCGCAGCTGAGCGCCGGGCGTCCGCCGCTCTATGACCGGGCCGCTCTTACCCTCAAGGATGAAAAGTGCGCGGCCTATGAGGCCGAGGGCCGGCGCCCGCACTGGCGCTTCAAGCTCGAGCATGCGTCGATCGACTGGGAAGACCTGGTGCGCGGCCCCCAGCACTTCGAGGGCGACAAGCTTTCCGACCCCGTCCTGATCCGCGAGGATGGCCGCCCGCTCTATACGCTCTCCTCGGTCGTGGACGATGCGGAGTTGGGCGTGACCCACGTGCTGCGCGGCGAAGACCATGTCGCCAACACCGCCGTGCAGGTCCAGCTTTTTCAGGCGCTGGGCGCCGAGGTTCCCACCTTCGGGCATCTTCCGCTTCTGACCGACGCAGAGGGCAAGGGGCTTTCCAAGCGCCTGGGCAGCCTCAGCCTGGAGGCGCTGCGCGCCGAGGGGCTGGAGCCCATGACCCTCAACGCCTATCTGGCCGCGCTCGGCACTTCCGAGCATGCCGAACCGGCGCTGGATCTGGCCGAGTTAGTCGCCCGCTTCGACCTTTCCCGCTATGGCCGCGCCGCGCCGAAGTTCGATCCGGCGGACCTGGATCACCTGAACGCGCGTCTGCTCCACATCCTGCCCTTCGAGGCGGTGTCCGCGCGCTTGCCGGCCCTGGATAAGGAAACCTGGGAGGCGATCCGTCCGAACCTCGTGAAGCTGGACGAGGCGGAGGGTTGGCTTGCCATCTGCCGCAAGACCCTGACCCCCGTGATCGAGGAGCCTGACTACACGGCCGAGGCCGCCAAGCTCTTGCCGCCAGAGCCCTGGGACGAGGGGACCTGGGGCGCCTGGACCGGCGAGCTCAAGGCCGCCACGGGCCGCAAGGGCAAGCAGCTCTTCCTGCCGCTGCGCCTCGCGCTCACCGGCCTGCCGCATGGACCTGAGCTGAAAGCTTTGCTACCCCTCATCGGCCGCGAACGGGCGGAGAAGAGACTGAGAGGCGAAACCGCGTGACCATCAAGCTGCACAACACCCTGACCCGGCGCGAAGAGGACTTCCGCCCCATCGACCCGGACAACGTGCGGCTCTACGTCTGCGGGCCGACGGTCTACGATCTGGCGCACATCGGCAACGCCCGCCCCGCCGTGGTGTTCGACGTGCTCTACCGGCTGCTGACCGAGGTCTACGGCAAGGAGCATGTCACCTACGCGCGCAACATCACCGACGTGGACGACAAGATCATCAAGGCCTCGCTGGAAAGCGGCGAGCCCATCGAGTCCATCACCAAGCGCACGACGCAGGCCTATCACGAGGACATGGGCGCGCTCGGCTGCCTGCCGCCGACCGTGGAGCCGCGCTGCACCGGCCACATCCCCGAGATGGTGGCCATGATCCAGGTGCTGATCGACAAGGGGACCATGAAGGACTATGGCGGGCTGTCCCGGCGCAGCCTGGACGAGATGGTCGCGGGCGCGCGGGTCGAGGTCGCCGACTACAAGAGGAACCCGCAGGACTTCGTGCTCTGGAAACCCGCCAAGGACGACGAGCCGGGCTGGGACAGCCCCTGGGGCAAAGGGCGGCCCGGCTGGCACATCGAGTGCTCCGCCATGGCCGAGAAGCATCTGGGCAAGCTCTTCGACATCCATGGCGGCGGGCTCGACCTGATCTTCCCGCACCATGAGAACGAGATCGCCCAGACGCGCTGCGTCCATGACTCGGAGCGCATGGCCAACTACTGGGTCCACAACGGCTACGTGGTGGTGAACGGCGAGAAGATGTCCAAGTCGCTCGGCAACTTCTTCACCGTGCGCCAGCTTCTGGAGGAGGGCTGGGACGGCGAGGTGATCCGCCTCTCCCTGCTGTCCGGCCACTACCGCCAGCCGCTCGACATCACCCGCGAGAAGCTCGCCAGCTCCAAGGCCCAGCTCGACCGCTGGTACGGCGCGCTGCGCCAGGCCGAGGCGCTGGAGCGGGCGTCGGCAAGGACGACCGAAGGCGTGCTCGAAGCCTTGCAGGACGACCTCAACACGCCCGAGGCCATCGCCCGCCTGCACGCCGCCGCCGACCGTCTGTTCCAGGGCGGGGAGGGTGCTGAGCAGGCCAAGGCCCTGCTGCTCGACGGCGGCTGGCTGCTGGGCTTCTGCCAGCGCGATCCGGAAGCCTGGTTCCAGGGCGGGGGCGACGACGCCGAGGCCGCGGAGATCCAGTCCCTGATCGACGAGCGCATCGCCGCGCGCAAAGCCAAGGACTTCGCCCGCGCCGACGCTATCCGCGACGAACTGACCGCGCGCGGCATCCAGCTGGAAGACGGCCCCCAGGGCACCACCTGGAAACGCGCCTGAGAGCTTGTGGAGGCAAAGCGCCGCCCATCCTTCGAGACGCGGACGTTCGTCCGCTCCTCAGGATGAGGCTTCGAGACGCGGACCTTCGTCCGCTCCTCAGGATGAGGCTTCGAGACGCGGACGTTCCGTCCGCTCCTCAGGATGAGGATGGCGCCTCATTCAAGCTCTTCCCTCATCCTGAGGAGGCCGCGAAGGCGGCCGTCTCGAAGGGTGGGCGGTGCTCAGCCTCACCCTGCTTTCGCCCCATCCAGCCACCAGCGCACGAGGTGAGCGGCTCCGGCCCCATAGGGCGAGAGCTTGAACGCCCCTCCCTCCTCATCCTGAGGAGCAGACGAACGTCCGCGTCTCGAAGGATGGGCGGCGCTCAGCCTCCTGCCTCCTTCGCCATGTCCAGCCACCAGCGGACCACGTGATCGTTTCCGGCGCGGCTTTCGGGGCGCGGCTCGGTTCCCACTTGGACGAAACCCAGGCTCTCCAGCAGCGCGGCGGAGCGCCGGTTCTGTGGCGCGACATTGGCGTGCAGGCCCGGCGCTTTCAGGTCTTCTCGCGCGTAGGCGATCATGCGGACCACGGCCTCCCGCCCCAAGCCCTGGCCGCGATGTGGGGCCGCCAGCCAGTAGCCGAGCGAGCGGCCCACCGCATCCTGGCGCGGAACGACCCAGGCTTCGCCGATCAGCGCGCCGCTTTCCTTCTCCTCCAGCAGGAAGAGCCCGGGACTGAGGCCCGCGTGGTCCTCGGCGACGCGCAGCAGGAAGCGCCGTGCCGCCGCCTCGTCGTAGGGATGGTGGATGAAGTCGAACCACCTCAGCACCTCCCAATCGAGCAGGCTGGGCAGGGTCTGCGCATCGCCGGGGCGTCCGGGGCGGAAGAGAAGACGCGGACTGGTAAGCTCCAAGGTTCGGGATTTCTCCCCTAAGGCATTGACCCGGCGGCGGTTCCTGGGCTCTAAAGAGCGCCACGGAGTAGAGGGACAGTCTAAGCCATGACCGACGCGAACCGCGTCCATATTTTCGACACCACGCTGCGCGACGGCGCCCAGACGCAGGGCGTCGATTTCGGCGTTCAGGACAAGATCGCCATCGCCCGCGCGCTGGATGACCTGGGCGTGGACTACGTCGAAGGCGGCTGGCCGGGCGCGAACCCGACCGACGACGCCTTCTTCGGCGACCCGCCGCCCCTGAAGAACGCCAAGCTCGTCGCCTTCGGCATGACCCGGCGGCCGGGGCGCAGCGCGGAGAACGATCCGGGGCTCGCCAGCATGGTGAACTCCAAGGCCGAGGCGCTCTGCATGGTCGGCAAGGCCTGGGACTTCCATGTCGACGTGGCGCTGGGCATCACGGCCGAAGAGAATCTGGCGATGATCGCGGACTCGGTGGCTTTCACCAAGAGCCGCAAGGCCGAGATCATGTTCGACGCCGAGCACTTCTTCGATGGCTTCAAGGCCGATAAGGACTTCGCGCTCGCCTGCCTGAAGGCCGCCGCCGATGCCGGCGCGCGCTGGATGGTGCTCTGCGACACCAACGGCGGCACGCTGCCCCACGAGATCAAGGAGATCGTGGCCGAGGCCGCAAAGACCGTCCCCGGCGAGAAGCTCGGCATCCATTGCCACAACGACACGGAGAACGCGGTCGCCAACTCGCTGGCGGCGGTCGAGGCGGGCGTGCGTCAGGTGCAGGGCACGCTGAACGGCCTGGGCGAGCGCTGCGGCAACGCCAACATCGTCTCGCTCATTCCCTCCCTCAACCTGAAGACGGGGTACGAGACGGGCGTCTCCGCCGAGCAGTTGACCCAGCTTACCCACGCCTCCCGCCTGCTGGACGAGCGCCTGAACCGCGCGCC
>JARRJC010000115.1 GCA_037379885.1 Limibacillus sp. | reverse complement strand
TTCCGGCAGCGGTTCGAGGCGAAGGGGCGCATGTCGGATTTCCTGCGCGCGATCCCCTGCTTTCTGATCACCGCCGACGCACCCGCCCTGACCGGGGCCGCGCGCTGCCTTGGGCGTTGATGCGATTGCACTGGCGCTAACCCCGGATCGGGCGCATATAACGCTCCACGTTTTGCTGTCGCGTCATTTTTGTCTGGGAAGGGACATGCAAGCGTGGCGCCTATTCTAGAAAAGCAGTCCGCACCGCCCCCGGCCTTCGTCGCCTGCCTTCCCGGCGCATTCGACGAGGCTGAATGTCTTGCTCTGCGCGATCTGATCGACCTCAACAGGCCGGAGGAAGCGCAAATCAAGGCGGGCTACGCCCCTGGCGTGCGCCGCAGCGCCATTGTCTGGGTGCCTGAGACGGCGGAATGGGCTTGGGTCGAAAAGCGCATGGCGCAGCTTTTGGCCGAAGCCAACCGCGAGGTCTTCGGCTTCGAGCTTTCAGGCTTCGAGGAGCGCTTGCAGATCGCCCGCTATGAGGCGCGCAGGCGCGGCGGCTTCGATTGGCACGGAGACCGCGCGCATTCCGGCCTGGCGGCCAAGCGCAAGCTCTCCATTTCGGTTCAGTTGAGTGCGGGAGCGGAATACCGGGGCGGCGCACTGGAACTCTTCGCCGACGGCCGCAAGTGGCGCGCGCCGCGCAAGCAGGGCGGCGCGCTTTTCTTCGCCAGCTTCCTGTCGCATCGCATAACGCCGGTCACCGGTGGGGTGCGCCACTCCTTGGTGGGTTGGGCCCACGGCCCCGACTTCAAATAGGAGGAGTCTCAGTCGTCCAGCGGCACGGGCGAAGCCCAGAGGTCGTAATGGTCGGCTTCCTCGACCTCTACCTCTAGCAGGTCGCCGGGCTCCAACTCCGTTACCCCGTTCAGGAAGACGTTGCCGTCGATCTCCGGGGCGTCGGCCTGAGAGCGGGCGATGGCGCCTTCCTCGTCGACTTCGTCCACGATCACCTCGATTCGGCTGCCGATCTTGGCGCGCATGCGCGTCTCGCTGATGGCTTGCTGATGCTGCATCAGGCGGTCCCAGCGTTCCTGCTTCAACTCCTCGGGCACCGGGTCACCCAGCGCATTGGCGCGTGCGCCCTCGACCGGCTCGTACTTAAAGCAGCCGAGACGGTCGATCTCAGCTTCGCTCAGCCAGTCCAACAGCATCTGGAAGTCTTCCTCAGTCTCCCCGGGGAAGCCGACGATGAAGGTGGAACGCAGAGTCAGATCGGGGCAGAGCGAGCGCCAGGCCGCGATCCGCTCCAGGGTCTTGGCCTGGGCGGCGGGTCGCTTCATGTCCTTCAGGATGCGCGGGGAGGCGTGCTGGAAGGGGATGTCGAGATAAGGCAGCACTTTGCCCTCCGCCATCAAGGGGATGACATGATCCACATGCGGGTAGGGATAGACGTAGTGCAGCCGGACCCAGACCCCAAACTCGCCCAGGGCTTCGCAGAGGTCGTAGAAGCGCGCCGGGACGCTTTCGCTGTGATAGCGGCTCTCGGCGTGCTTGATGTCCACGCCGTAGGCCGAGGTGTCCTGGGAGATGACGAGCAGTTCCTGGACTCCGGCGCGAACCAGACGTTCGGCTTCGTATAGAACGTCGTTGGCCTTGCGGCTCACCAGTTTGCCGCGCAGGTCGGGGATGATGCAAAAGCTGCAGGAGTGATTGCAGCCTTCCGATATCTTCAGATAGGCGTAGTGACGCGGCGTCAGCCTCAGGCCCTGTTCGGGCACCAGATCGACGTAGGGGTTTGCAGGGGCAGGGGCCGCTTCGCGGACCGCGCTTACGACCGCCTCGTACTGCTGGGGCCCGGTGACGGCCAGAACCTTCGGATGCGCCTTGCGGATTTCCTCTGGGTCGCCGCCCATGCAGCCCGTCACGATCACCCGGCCGTTGGCGCTGATCGCCTCACCGATGGCCTCCAGGCTCTCGGCCTTGGCGCTGTCGAGGAAGCCGCAGGTGTTGACGATCACTACGTCGGAACCCTCGTAGTCGCCCGAGATGCTGTAGCCCGTGGCGCGCAGCTGGGTCAGGATCCGCTCGGAATCCACCAGCGCCTTGGGGCAGCCGAGCGACACGATGCCAACGCTGGGGCTCTTGCTTGCTGTTTGTTGCTTGGTCATGGGCGCATCTTCTATCCGCGCCGCGCTGCTTTTGCCAGCGGGAAAAGCGGTCGCGTCTAGTCGATAAGGCCCCATTCCTTGGTTTGCGGGACGTATTCCTTGACCGCCTCGGTGAAGCGGTGACCGGCGTCTTCATCGGCAATGAGGAAAGCGATGGCCAGCCAGACGATGAGCGTGATGCAGAAGAGACCTTTGAGGAATGAAGCGACGCGGGGCTGACCGACGAAAGAGGCCAGACGCGCCCGGTTGGCGGCGAAGGTCTCCATCACCCAGACGATCATGCTGGCGGGAACCCGGAAATAGGCCTTCCAGAAGGACATCGCGCCGCCTGTCGTGTTCACGGGATTAGAGGGGCTGCGTTAGCTATCACGCAGGTCTTGTATGACCGCGGCGCCTGATAACCCTCCTTTCGGGTTCATGCGTCCGCGGCGGCGTCCAGCGCCACCTGTTCCATGAGCCAGCGCGCCGTGCGCAGCAGCTTTCCGTCTTCGCCCTTGCGCCCAACCAACTGAACGCCGAGGGGGAGGCCCTCCGCGCCGCTCAGAATAGGCAGCGTGATCGCCGGCATTCCGCAAAAGGTCCAGAGCGTGCAGAAAGCTGGGCTTCCCGTCGTCTCCAGCCCTTTGGGCGCCTCTCCGGCCGTGGCGGGGGTGATGATGGCGTCGTAAGTCTCGAAGAGTTCATCAAGCCCAAGCGGCAGGAGCTTGATCCGGTCGATCGCCAGATTGTAGGCGACAGCCTTCACCTCTCGGCCCCGTACGATCATCTCGGTCAGGATCTTGCTTACCTGATCCGGCGCGCGCTCCAGGTTGGGGCCGATATTCTTTGCCAGGTCGGCCTCCATCACCATGCGGTGCAGGTCAATCACCTCGTCGAAGACGGGGGCGATTTCAGCCTCCTCGGCAGTCTCACCCAGGAAGTCCACCAACTCGGCGAAGGCTTCCTTCGTCGAGTCCTCGGCCTGATTCCAGACCGGTCCCTTGACGAAGCCCAGGCGCGGGGTCATCGGCGGGTCTTCCGAGAGGAGCCGCCAGAGGTCGGGAGAGGCCTGGGGCCGTGTCGCCTCATCCCGGTCGTCGTAACCCATCATGGCCTGTGCCATGAGCCCGGCGTCTTCAACCGAGTTGGCGAAGACCCCGATCTGATCGAGCGGTGGCGATTGCCGCAGCACGCGGTGGCGGGAGATGAGACCGTAGGTGGGCTTGTATCCGACAACACCGCAGAAGGCCGCGGGCCGGATGACGGAACCGTTCGTCTGGGTGCCCACCGCGAGTGGCACCATCTTGGCGGCGACCGCTGCGGCCGAGCCGCTCGACGAGCCGCCGGGCGTGCGGCCGGTGTCGTGAGGGTTGACGGTCTTGCCTGGATGCATGACCGCGAACTCGGTGGTGACCGTCTTGCCCAGGATGATCGCGCCCGCCTCCCGCAGTTTCGCGACCAGCGTGGCGTCTTCGACGGGGCGCCGACCCTGGTGGATCGGCGAGCCCTGTTCGGTGGGAAAGTCCTTGGTGTCGATGATGTCCTTGATGCCAACCGGCACGCCATGGAGCGGCCCGACGCCACGGCCAAGGCGGCGGAACTTGTCCGCCTGCCTAGCCTGGGTCAGGGCATGTTCGGCGGAGAGGTGGGCCCAGGCCCCGATCTCTCCGTCGAACTCTTCGATCCTGTCCAGGCAAGCCTGCACCAGCTCTTCGCAGGTGATCTCGCCATTGCGGACCGCTTTTGCCGCCTCCAAGGCGCTAAAGGTCAGCGTCTCAGTCTTCATCGGCACACTCTCAATCACCTCCGTCAATTACTCGGAGGGCCGAAGAGGTACTCCGGCAGCCAGAGTGCGATGCCTGGGAAGTTGTAGAGCAGCACCATCGTGAAGATGACGATCGCCAGGTATGGCATGATGCCGGCGAAGATATCCGTCAGCTTCACGTAGGGTGGTGCCACCCCCTTCAGATAATAGGCCGCCATAGCCATGGGCGGTGTCAGGAAGGAGGTTTGCAGGTTGAGCGCCACGAGCATGCCGAAGAACAGCGGCTCGACATTGAAGGTCTCCAGCATTGGCAGGAAGATCGGCACGAAGATGATGATGATCTCCGTCCATTCCAAAGGCCAACCGAGCAAGAAGATGACAGTTTGTGCCAAGATCAGGAAGCCGACTGTCCCGATGTCGAGGGACAGGAACCAGTCCTTGATGATGTCGTGCCCGCCTAGATAGGAGAAAACCGAGGCGAAGGTCCAGGATCCGACGAAGAGCCAGCAAACCATAGCCGAGGTCTTTGCGGTCAGATAGACGGATTCCTTCAGCCGCTCCCAGGTAAGCGAACGGTAGATCACCGCGAGGACGAGACCGCCAGCCGCGCCGACCGCCGCTGCTTCCGCAGGCGTCGCCAAGCCAGCCAGGATCGCGCCCAGCACCGATAAGATCAGGACGGCAAGGGGCACGAAGGACTTCAACAGCTCGCTGGCCACCGTCGCGATCGAGATATCCTCGACCTTCGGCTTGGGTGCTAGCTTCGGATTAATGGTGGCGCGCGTCACCACGTAGATCATGTAGAAGCCCGCGAGCATCAAACCCGGAAAGAGGGCGCCGGCGTAGAGCCGCAGCGGCGATATCTCGGCGATGGCCGCATAGACGATCAGCATGATGCTGGGTGGGATCAGGATGCCGAGGCAGCCACCCGCGCAGATCACGCCGGAGGCGAAGCGCTGGTCGTACTTGGCCTCCAGCATGGCCGGGAAGGCCAGCATGCCCATCAGCGTCACGACGGCACCGATGATGCCCGTGGCCGTCGCGAAGACAGCGCAGGTGGCCAGCGCAGCTACGGCCATAGAACCAGGCAGGTGGCGTGCTGCCAATTGGAAAGAGAAGAACAGCCGGTTTACGATGTTCGCTCTTTCCACCACGTATCCCATAAACAAGAAAAGTGGCACCGCG
>JARRJC010000114.1 GCA_037379885.1 Limibacillus sp. | reverse complement strand
CTCGTGACGAAGCGAAGCAGAGAATCCTGGCAGCCGGCGGTCGAGTGACTGGGAGCGTATCGAAGAAGACGGACTACGTAGTAGTGGGAGAGAACCCGGGCAGCAAGGCGGAAACGGCTCAAATCCTTGGGATTCAAAAGGTGTCAGAGCGCGAGTTTCAGCGGATGATCGACTAGAAAAGTACCGTTAGCGTTTCTGCATTACGGCCTGGGTAATTGCGCGAAAAGGAATCGGTCGTACAGCACGCAGACAGCGCATTCCAGTCAAGCATTGACGCCAACGAGAATACACTCATATATTTTGGTGCAATGCCGAGCGCTACACAGAAAAAGATCTTAGAGGGCCTGTTTCATGCGATGAAACCTTTAGCCCGAGCGATGCTGAGAAGCGGAATCGGTTACAGGGATTTCGCAGAGATTGCAAAATCGGCATTTGTGAACGTTGCAACCACGGACTATGGAATCCGCGGCAGACCGACTAATGCGTCCCGGGTGGCTGTGATGACGGGCCTCACCAGAAAGGAAGTCAAACGCCTCAGAGATATCAAAGATGGTGGTAGCGATTTTGTTATAGGGAAGGAACTTGCTCCGGGACTTGTTCTCGGAAACTGGTTCAGTCATTCCGAATTCACCGATTCGAACGGTGATCCGCTGGAACTTGATTTCCAAGGAGACAAACCAAGCTTTTGTGACCTTGTAAGGCAATTCGGAGGCGATATACCACCTGGCGCGATGCGAACGGAATTACTGCGTATCGGTGCTATAGAAGAAACTAAGTCCGGAAAACTCCGAGCTCTCAAGTCCGTGTTCACCCCGAGCGATTTGGATGATCGGCTCGCGTTGGCGCTTGAGTTATCCCTAAGAAGATTGGCAGAGACGATCCTGTTCAATACAGACCCCGAAAACCAAGAACTGGTTCGAATTGAGAGGACCATAACAACACGGCCGTTGGCTCCAGAGCATGCCGAGCTCTTACGACGGGTGTCGAGAGGGCGGCTAGAAGAATTTGGTAACTCTATCCATGAGTTCTTCTCGACTTACGAGTCACTCCATGCGGAAACTGATGGTCTAGGCTCGCGCGCAGTGGGAGTCGGCATCTACTACTATGAGGAGGCATCTGCTGATGAAGAGTCGGCGTAGCCTTAGTGAATGATTTTGTGTCACGTCCGATCCTCAAAGTAGGGCCTTGTTGGGCTGATCCTCGGATTCCGTTCTATCGACACAAATCGATTACTCTCATCTGTCGGCGGCTGTGCACTATGTGCGGCGAGGTCGCGGTAGGTTCACGCGCCCCGCCAGCACTTAGCCAGAGTAATTTCTAGGTTTGAGATGCAAAATCCGGCAAAGCTATAAATTTCAAAACCTTAAGATGACCAGCTAATTGATGAGCTAAGAAACGCCTACAAATAGAAGTTTTCATGAAATGAATGGCGTGGAAGTATTATTCTTGGGCGTTGCTCGAGAACCACAATGTGAGTGCGATTTCTATGGCGGTTTTCCCTTACGTCCCGACCAAATGATCCCGCATTTCGGTGACCTGATAAGTCGCGAGATCACTTCACCATAATTGATTGACTTACAGATGTTTAGCGTCTAAATTCCTTTTTTATGGGGATTATGTTGTTTTATGACGGATTCTGTAAAAGAAGGACTGTTGGCAGCGTACGCGCGGCTAATGAGGCCGTTAGTGCGCATCCTTCTGCGGCACGGTGTCTCCTTCGCAGAGTTTTCGGAAGTAATTAAAAGGGTCTATGTGACTATCGCTGCAGAGGATTTTCAGGTCCCTGGGAAGAAAATTTCCAAAGCGCGGATCGCAATCGTAACTGGCTTAACGCGGACAGAAGTGCAGCGGCTTGCGGAGATAGATGACGAAGATTTTACGGGTGCGAGAAGCAACTTGGGCAGAATCGGGCGGGTGTTGCTTGGATGGCACACTGATCCGGATTACACAGGACCTTATGGGGTGCCGCTTGAGCTGCCTTTCGATAGTCCAACTGGTGGATCGTTCACTACATTGGTGGAGGCTTACAGCGGGGACATGACCCCCCATGCAATGTTGGAAGAGCTGTTGCGCGTAGGGATAGTCGTTCAGACGGATGCAGGTTGGTACAAAGTTGTTAGGAGAGAATACGTTCCCGAGTCATTGGCGCCTGATTTCCTCGAGCGATTCGGTATTCAGATTCGCAATTTTATCCAGACGCTTGAGTTCAATATGTTGAAGTCAGCGCCTGGGAAGGGAAGATTCGAGCGAACTGTCATCGCAGATAATGGACTGAGACGCGAAGACCTCCCCGGGTTGGACTATTACGTTCGCGACCGGGGGCAGGCAGTTTTGGAAGATATTGACAATTGGATTGCTCAGCAGCGGGGCCCAGATAATAGGCGGCCAGATAAAGAAGAGCGAAACGGGATTGTCCAGACTGGTATCGGAATATACCACTACGTGGTCAAAGAGGACGATGAGCCCAAATCGCTGAGGATGCTGCTAGAGGAATCCAGTGGGATAGAAGAAAAGGAGTAAGAGGGGTAAGCATTGTCAATTTGCAGGTTGGCGAGAGCCTCGGGGCAATGCGAAGAAAAGTCGGAGAAGTAACGCGGCCGTTAGAGTCGCCTGCTCCGGCAAAAAGCAGCGAGTACGCCTCAGTGAAAGTTGAGGCGATAGTGAGAGAAGAGGTGTTGGAGGAACCCTCAAATGAGCGAACCATCAAAGCCCAGCATATGGGGCACTCCGCTTATTGTTTGTGCGCTTCTGGTAGGTGCTAGTCCGATAGTTGGCCTTGCGGCCACGGGCCATAGCACTACCAGTAGTATTAGTGGCAGCGATGCCCTCAGCATCAACGGCAGCGATGCCCTGAGCATCAACGGCAGCGATGCCCTGAGCATCAACGGCAGCGATG
>JARRJC010000113.1 GCA_037379885.1 Limibacillus sp. | reverse complement strand
CCTACGTCAACGACGCGAACGGGACGAACGACGCCTATTCCATCACGGCGGATATGACTTCGTTCTGATTGAGGACGGCGTCATTCCGGGGGCAACGCCGTTGCTTGGTCCCTTCCAGATTGCCGAAGGGGGCAACTCCTTCGACGATCCGACCAGCCCAACGCCGGTTTGGACCGCGCCGCCGAACTTCGACAGTGATGGCGCCGGCGGCGACGATTCGCCGGGCAACCTGGATTGCCGCATCACCCTTGAGGTGACGACGGCGGACGGAACCGTGTCGGAAGGCGTGATCCGCCCGATGATCTGGCCCCGTGAGTTCGATGAGAATGCCGGTACGCCAACGACCTTCTCGGAACTCTTCGCGGCCACCCTGCCGGTTGCGATCTCGGGGGTTCAAGGAACGCCG
The DNA here is from genome assembly GCA_037379885.1 of Limibacillus sp. Classification (NCBI taxonomy): domain Bacteria; kingdom Pseudomonadati; phylum Pseudomonadota; class Alphaproteobacteria; order Rhodospirillales; family Rhodovibrionaceae; genus Limibacillus; species Limibacillus sp. The sequence continues at coordinate 2,519 of JARRJC010000113.1, read as the reverse complement.
GTGACTTTCTTCGCCGTGGTCGCGGCGGATCCCACCGGCAACCTTGAGAACTGCACCCTGGCGCCGGACATGGACCGGACCGACTTCAGCTTCACCTTCTATTCCTACTCGGAGTATGACGGGTTGGAGCCGACGGCGGCGCCGGACGAACCCTTCCGGATCACCGGCGGCGGCGCGCCCCACTTCATGATCATCGAGATGTTGCCGAACGCAGCGTTCGAGCAGTTCACTCTGGAGATCGACTATGACTGCGGCGGCGTGAAGTCCTTCCCCTTCGCCTTTGGCGATCTGGACACCTTCGTGTTCTCGTCCTCCGCTGTGCCGGTGCCGCGCATCACCTTGGCGGCGCCCCCGCCAAGTCCGTCGAACACGGCGGAGATCTTGCCGGTGAACAACAACAGGCTGTCTTTCTTCGGGGCTCTGGGCAACTCGGGCGCCGCGGGTGACGTGGAGGTCCTGCTGACCGACGAGTTGGTCTCGCCCCGTGACGACCTGCCTGTCAATTTCCGGATCTGCGCCTTTGAAGCCGGCGACCCGGCCTGCTCCGAGGGCGATTTGACCAGTGACCCGGTGATCATCACCATGGGGGCTGACGATCCCGACACGCCGTTGCAGGACTCCGTCTTCTTCGTCCGGATTGAACTCACCGTCGCCCCGGGCACGGTCCTGAACCCGGATCCGGTTAGAAACCGCGGCTTCCTCGTCGCTCGTGATCCGGTCACCAAGCAGATCTACGGTGCCACGAGCTTCGACATGACCACCGTGGACATTCCAGGAGGACCCGGGTCCAACTAACCCGCCAAGGGTAGGAACGAAAGAAGCCGCCTCTCTTTTTCAAGGAGAGGCGGCTTCTTCTATTTCATAGGGGTGCCCGGAAGCAGCAAGGCGGCCGGACGGAGGGCGCGCTGTCTTACCAGTCCTCGCTGCCATCCAGGGTCATCAGAGGGCCATAGACTTCCGGCCTGCGGTCGCGGAACAGGCCCCAGCCCGCCCGCTTTGCGGCGATGGCGTCCAGGTCGAAGGTCTGCGTCAGTACTGTCTGGCTGGTGCGGTCCGCCTCCGCCAGTTTCTCCCCCGTGGGCCCCGCGATGAAGGAAGAGCCGTAGAAGGTGATCTCGGAGTTGTCGCCCGGTTCCGTGCCTATCCGGTTCGATGCGACCAGGGGCATGACGTTCGCGGCTGCGTGTCCCTGCATGGTCCTCTGCCAGTGGTCCTTACTGTCCAGCGAGCTGTCCTGGGGCTCGGATCCGATGGCTGTGGGGTAGAACAGGATCTCGGCCCCCATCAAGGCCATGGCGCGCGCGCCTTCGGGAAACCACTGGTCCCAGCAGATGCCGACCCCGATCCGTGCGTAGCGAGTGTCGAAGGTGGTGAAGCCGGTATCCCCTGGATTGAAGTAGAACTTCTCCTGATAGCCGGGCCCGTCGGGGATGTGGCTCTTGCGGTAAAGCCCCAGCAACTCCCCGTCCGCGTCCAGCGTCACCAGGGAGTTGTAGTAGGCCTGGTTGGCCTTCTCGAAGAAGGAGACCGGCAGCACCACCTCCAGCTCCGCGGCCAGCTCGCTGAGACGCGCGATGGTCGGGTGGTCCTCGACGGGGTGCGCGAGCGCGAAGTAGTCGAGCTTCTGGTCCTGGCAGAAGTAGGGCGTCTCGAAGAGCTCCTGGATCAGGATGATCTGGGCGCCCTTTCCGGCGGCCTCCCGGATCAGTTCCTCGGCCTTGGAGACGTTGGCCTCCTTGTCCCAACCGCAGGCCATCTGCGTGGCGGCGACGGTCACTTCGCGCATCGCTTCGCTTCCTTTCCCTCGTGAGGATCGACCCGGGGCCGTCAGGCTGCGCCCAACTCCTTGGCGGTGGCGTCGATCGCCTTGCCGAGCGTGTCGATCATCTCGTCGATATGGCTCTTCTCGAAGGTGAGCGGCGGCGAGGTAATCATCCCGTCGCGCACCTGACGCAGCATCAGGCCGTTTTCGATGCAGTGGTTGCGGCAGGTGAGGGAGGCCTTGTTGTCCGGATAGCGCTCGTGCGTATCCTTGTCCTTCACCAGCTCGACCGCACCCAGCATGCCCATGCCGCGGGCTTCGCCCACGATCGGCTTGTCGGTCAGGCTGCGCAGCCCCTCCTGAAGGTAGGGGCCGGTTTCCTCGCGCACCTTCTCGACCAGGCCCTCGCGCTCGATGATCTCGATGTTCTTGAGCGCGACGGCGCAGGCGACCGGATGGCCGGAATAGGTATAGCCGTGGAAGAACTCGCCGCCGTGGATCAGGGCATCGGCGACCCGCTCGCCGACCATCAGGCCCGAGAGCGGCAGGTAGCCCGAGGTGATGCCCTTGGCCATGGTCATCAGGTCCGGCTTGATGTCCATGCGGTCGCTGGCGAACCACTCGCCGCTGCGCCCGAAGCCGGAGATGACCTCGTCGGCGATCAGCAGGATGTCGTACTGCTTGCAGATGCGCTGGATTTCGGGCCAGTAGCTCTCGGGCGGGACGATGACGCCCCCGGCGCCCTGGATCGGCTCGC
>JARRJC010000112.1 GCA_037379885.1 Limibacillus sp. | reverse complement strand
CCTAAACGCGCTCAGGAGCGATTCTGGAGCGTCACCACCCGCCAGCGAGCGTGCGTTGCCGGCGGAGGCGTTCCGGCCAGGGGGGCGGCCTGACCCTTCAAGCAAGGGCACAAGCGCCGGCCACGCGACCACGGCCAGCCCTCGGCCCTGAGCAGAGCCGTCACCCGCCGATACCCGTAGCGTCCGGACCGGCCCGCCAGCTTCACTACGTCCGAGCGCAGCGCCTCCTCCGCTCGGGGCTCAGAAGTTTACCTTCGCCGCCGCCTCCAGGCTCAGCGTGTCCAGCGTCAGGTCCGCCACCGGTAGTACCTCTGCTCCGTGATCCCCAGCTCGCGGACGATCTCGGCCACCGTCGCTCCCTCGGAAGAACGCACCTCCGCCTGCCGCAGCTTGCCGATGATCTGTTCCGGTGTGTACCGCTTCTGGCCCATCTGCTGCCCCCTTTCGATATCCCCAGATCGACAGAAACCTAACTCTGCCCCTGGTATCGTTTCAGGGGGTCACGTCGATGAAGCCCGGCGAAACTACGAGCCCTTCGCACTGCCCCCCTAAAGGGGGGCAGCTTCGCGTGATCGCAGATATCACCGATCCCGACCTCATCCGCAAGATCCACGAGCACGTTCAAAAGCGCGCACCACCAAGGCTACCGCCACGACGCGCGGCGTCCGATACAACCTATCCCGATCTGCTTGCCAAACGCCGATAAATCCGAGGCGACCGTCCCGGCTGCGCGTACCATTTCTCGACTTCCCTTTTCACCGCTACACCCGTGCGACAACCGCTACAACCGCCGTGCGATCTCCGAGCCATCCCGATAGATGCCGATCAACTGGACCAACTCTGCCCGCTACGCCAACTCCTGCCATACTATTCGCAACACAAGAAAAGACCCGTTATCTTCCCTATTCGCCGGGGTCAGCTTTCCCGGGGGGATGCCGAGTCCCAGGAACAGCTTTTGTTACCGGGCGCTCTCTGCAAATTGCTTCACCCGCTTGTCCACGGATCCTTTTCCGGCCAATCAAAGCGTATCGTCAGAGGTGCTTCAATGAACCAACCCACCCACCACGTGCTTACCGCGCTCCTGTTCGCGTCTCTGAGTTTCTCAGTCCAGGGCCAGGTCCAGGGCCAGGACGCAAAGCCCATCACCGTGATCACCAATGCGAACGTGTTCAACGGTGTCGAGGAACGGCTCATGCAAGACACCGATCTTCTGATCGAGGGCAACCTGATCAAGCAAATCGGCGACGACATCGCCGTTCCGACCGGGGCGAAGATCATCGACGCCGCTGGGCGTACGCTGATTCCCGGCCTGATCGATGCGCACTGGCACACCTACTATGCCAATGCTGCCCAGAGCGTCCTGCTTACCGGCGACATGTCGGAGGTTGCCATCATTGGCTTCCTCGGTGCAGAGAAGACCCTTATGCGGGGGTTCACCACCGTCCGCGATGTTGGCGGTAATCCCTTCGCGGTGAAAAAGCTGACGGACACGGGTGAGCATCCGGGTCCCCGTATCTTTGCGTCCGGACCGCCCATCAGCCAGACCTCGGGACACTTCGACTTCGGGCTCAAGAACGATCACCCGAAGAACCTTACCGACCCGCTCAGTTACTGGGAGCGCAACTCCCTGATCATGACCGCCAACGGCGTTCCGGAAGTCATCCTGCGGACGCGGGAAAACCTGCGTATGGGTGCCACCCAGATCAAGATCTCGGGCGGCGGTGGCGTCTCGTCGTCTTACGACGACCTCGACGTTCAGCAATTCACCTATGAGGAAATGAAGGCCGCCGTGGACGTGGCGAAAACCTGGAATACTTACGTCGCAGCGCACATTTTCACGGATGAGGCGACGCAGACCGCACTCCGCGCGGGCGTCCTGTCCATCGAGCATGGTTTCCTGATCTCCGAGAAAGAAACCTGGGACCTGATGAAGGAAAAGGGCGCCTGGATCAGCCTCCAGCCCTTGCTGGACGACGAGGATGCACTCCAGTTCGAGAATCCCTATAGCCAGGAGAAGTATTCCCGGGTGACCGCCGGCACGGACAACGCCTACAAAACGGCCAAGAAGTTGGGCATCAACATCGCCTTCGGCACGGACATGCTCTTCGACCCCGTCGCGGCCGAAAACCAGGGCAAGATGCTGGCGAAGCTCAAGCGCTGGTTCACGCCCTATGAAGCGCTGAGGATCGCTACTTCGGAAAACGCGCGCCTTCTTGAACTGGCTGGCCCGCGTAATCCCTACCGGGATGGTTCCCTCGGTGTGATCGAGGAAGGCGCCTACGCCGACCTGATTCTCGTGGACGGCAACCCGCTGGAAAACCTGGACCTGATCGCTGACCCGCACGCCAACTTCGACCTGATCATGAAGGACGGCAAGGTCTACAAGAATGCCCTGGGAGACTGATCGACGCACTCGGGCCTGACTTCACGGTTGCGCTCAAGGGTCTTCCCGCTGCTTCCTCTGCCCTGGCAGGCGGGTGGGCGATTGCGAGTCCGAATGAACGAGTTCAAGCCATTGAAATTCACAGCGTGGCACCTGGTCATCGCGTTGCCCTTCGCCAGTTACCCGGCCAGGGCGCAACAATTCGCGGGTGACAACCAGTGGGTACGGAAGCCCCGGATTGGTCTGGCACCGACTCCAATGCGGTCGCGTCGGTGACGCATTCCGCATAAGCTGAAAAGGTGGGTTGTGGGTCCTGGGCCCAGATCCTGGTATGACCTGCCCGTCTTAACTGGTCCAGATGTCAAGTGAGTCTAGGCGGCCTTTTGGCCTGTCGCCATAACGATCTCGGGCGCGGGCGGTCGATAGCCCAATGCGCTGTGAGGGCGCCTCGTGTTGTAGTGCCGTCTCCATTGCTCGATGACCACCTGCGCCTCCTTCAGGGTGTAGAAGATCTCGCCGTCGAGTAGCTCATCGCGCATGCGCCCGTTGAACGATTCGCAGTAGCCGTTTTCCCACGGACTGCCAGGCGTAATGTAGGCCGTCTTCGAGCCCATAT
>JARRJC010000111.1 GCA_037379885.1 Limibacillus sp. | reverse complement strand
AACCCGAGCCGCCCGGCACCAGCCGCGCCTACAGCCTGGAAGCCGCGCGCCCCTTTCCGCCGGAAAACCTGACCGGCCTGTCGCAGCAGGAGGCGCGGGTCCTGTTCGGCCCTCCCTCGATCGTGTCGCAGGACCCTCCCGCCGAAGTCTGGCGCTACGCCTTTTCGCCGGACTGCCTTTTGACCATGTTCTTCTATCTGGACGTGTCCGCCAGCGCCTGGCGCGTCCTGACCTACGAAGTGGAGCCCGGGAACGGTGATGACGCCAAATGCATCGGTGCGCTCTATGAACGCCACGCAGCAAACAGCTGATACGCCGCGCGGACGGATCCTGCTGGTCGACGACGACCCGCTGTTCCGCGAGTCGATCGCCCAGAACCTGGAGGACGCGGGCTATCAGGTCGCGGACTTCGGGGACGGTCCCAGTTTCCTGGAGGCCTTCACCGAGGAGGAGGGCGCCGACCTTCTCCTGCTCGACTGGAAGATGCCGGAGATGAACGGCATCGAGGTCCTGCGCGCCCTACGCAAGCAGAACACGGAACTGCCGGTGATCTTCCTAACGGTGCTGAGTGACCAAATCTACGAGGAGGCCGCCTTGCTGGGCGGCGCGCTGGACTTCGTGGAGAAGTCCCGGAGCTTCGCCATCATCAAGAAGCGCATCGAGATCATCCTGAAGCTGCACGGCGAGGCCCAGGGGGGAGCGGCGGGCGACGACGGTGAGGGTGAGCTGGAGATCGACGCGCTTCGGCTCGACCTCTCCTCGCACCGCGCCTTCTGGCGCGACAGGGAACTGGGTCTGACCCTGACCGAGTTCGGCATGGTCAAGCTGCTGGCCGAGCGGCCAGGCAAGGACGTCACCTACCGCGATCTCTACGACGTGGTGCACGGCAGCGGGTTCCGCGCGGGTCAGGGGAGTGAGGGCTACCGCGCCAACGTGCGCGCCGCCATCAAGCGGATCCGCCAGAAGTTCAAGGAAAGCGATGCGGATTTCGACCGGATCGAAAACTATCCAGGCTTCGGATACCGCTGGCGCGTCCGTTAGCCCATGGGCGCGGCGCCGCCAAGCCTGCTGCAGCGCTTCAGGCGCTCCTTCGCCGCCAAGCTCGTGGTGTTGCTGATCATCTTCGCGGTGGTCCCGGCCCTGGTCTACGGCCTTCTCATGCGCGCCGATGGAGAGCGCAACGCCCTGGTCCTGCGCGTGGTGCAGGAGGAGGGGCGGCTGATCGCAGAGGCGGTCTTTCCCTATCTGGACGCCTTCACGCCCGCCACCTCCGAACGACTGACCGAGATGCTGCCGCGTCTCGCCTCCGAAGGCACGGCCGTCAAGGTGCTGTTCCGGCCCGAGGGCGAGCCCAACCCCAGCGCCTTCTTCTTCGTCGCTTCGACCCCGCAGCTCGAACGCGAGCAGTTGGAGGAGGAGCGGCGCGAGATCATCGACACCGGGCTCCTGACCCGCTTCCGCGAAAGCTGCGGGTCGGGCGGCTCGCTCGCGGTCCGCTACGTCACCGCGGCGGGTGCGCCCCAGGTCCTGACCCACATCCGCTCCCACCTCGCCGAGAACGGCTGCTGGGTGGTGCTGACGGCGCGCGCGCCCAACGAGTACCTCGCCTCCTCGCTGGAGGAGAACTACTGGAAGACCACCACCATTCAGATCGCCGCTGCGATCTATCTGGTCATGGCGGTTCTGGTCTTCTCCATCTTTTTCGACGCCTGGGCCAACCTGCGCCGCTTTCGGACGACGGCGCGTGAGATCCGCGGCGGGCGCGACGGCGGCGCCTCCTTCGCCGCGCGCAACCGCGTGCCCGAACTGGACAGCGTGGCGGAGGAGTTCGACGATCTGGTGGCCACGCTGCGCCGCTCCGAACGCCTGATCCGGCAGGCCGCGGAAGAGAACGCCCACGCCTTTAAGGCGCCCTTGGCCGTGATCTCCCAGGCGCTGGAGCCGATCCGCAACGCGCTGCCAATGGACGACCGGCGAGCCGAGCGCAGCCTGCGCCTGATCGAGCAGTCGGTGGAGCGGCTCGATGCGCTCATCAGCGCCGCGCGCAAGATCGAGGAGGCGACGGCGGAGATCATGGACCGCCCGCTGGCCACCCTGGACCTCACCCAGCTGCTCGGAAACCTGACGCTCGCCTTCGCGCCGCTGGCCGAGGAGCGCGGCGTCGACCTGAAGCTGGAGCTGGCTCCGGGCCTGCGCGTGACCGGCAACCCCGAGCTGATCGAGACGGCGGTGGAGAACCTTCTGGAGAACGCGCTGGATTTCACCCCCCGGGGCGCGCAGCTCCTGCTCTCGGCGCGGCCGGACCAGCGCGACGCCGTGATCGAGGTGGCCGATGAAGGCCCCGGCGTGCCCCGCGAAGACCTGGAGCGCATCTTCGAGCGCTATGTCTCCATCCGGTCCGGGGAGAGCGCCGGCAGCGCCAACTTCGGCATCGGCCTGTGGATCGTGCGCCGGAACCTGGAGGCCATGGGCGGCAGCGTCTCCGCGAAACGGCGGCCCGAGGGCGGTTTGACTGTGGAAATGCGTCTGCCGCTCGTGACATGATCGCTGGCGGTCAAGCGGCGGAACCCTTCATGTCAGACGTTCTCCAAGACATCTCCATCAAAGCCCTTGCGCCCGAGGCCTTCGAGGCGAGCTTTGCGGGCCTGACGCAGTTGCTTTTCGACTGCGTTCAGGCGGGCGCCAGCGTCAACTTCGTGATGCCCTTCCCGCTGGAGGAGTCGGCGGCCTTCTGGCGCAGGAAGGTCGAGGGGCCCCTGGCGGGAGGGCGCCTGGGCGTTTGGGTCGCCGAACAGGAGAACCGGATCGTCGGCTCGGTCCAGCTCGATCTGGACACGCCGCCCAATCAGCCGCACCGCGCGGAGGTGCGCAAACTTCTGGTGCATCCGGACGTGCGGCGGCGGGGGGTCGGGCGCGCGCTGATGCTCGCCCTGGAAGCCTTCGCGGCAGCGCGCGGGCGTCATCTCCTGACGCTCGACACGCGCTCCGACGATGCGGCGGAGCCGCTCTACCTGGGGCTCGGCTACAGGCCGATCGGGCAGATACCGGGATTCAGCCGCGATCCTTTC
>JARRJC010000110.1 GCA_037379885.1 Limibacillus sp. | reverse complement strand
CGGCACTCAGGGAAAACCTGGACGACAAGTAGGGCGCGCTAAGCGGATGACGGAAAGCCTTCCCTCCGCCGGCTGACGGTCTCGCCTTGCTCCGGCGGGCTCGAAGGCCTGCCTTGCTCCACTTGCTTCCCCTTCGCCCTTGTTTATCTGTCTTAAACAAAGGACCCTGCGGCGGTCCGTTGAGGGTGACTGAGCCTCCCTGCCGCGAGGCTTCATGCACCAGGGGTGGAACTCCAGGAGCAAGAGGGCGCTTCATGTTCAAGGTCTTGGCCAGTGTTTGGGCTCTTCTGATCGGCATTGGTCTGATCAGGCTGGGCAACGGCCTGCACTTCACGCTCATCGGACTTCGCGGCGGGATCGAGTGCGTCTCTTCCGCCGAACTGGACTCACCCCCTGGCTCATACGGCGCGTGGGGCATGTGCGGGTCTTCGCGGCCCTGGGCAGTTTCATGTCCGCCGGGCTGATCGCCTTTCCGCTGCTGACCGAGCCCTGGGCCTGGACCCTGCTGCGCATACTCGTGGGCTTCTGCATGTCGGGCATTTACGTCACTGCGGAGAGCTGGCTGAACGATGCCGCCACCAACGAGACCCGGGGCACGGTCCTGTCCGCCTACATGATCGCGCAGACGCTGGGAATCATCGGGGCGCAGGGGCTGCTGGCGATGGGCGACGCGCAGACCGCGGGGCTGTTCATCGTCGCCTCCATCCTGGTTTCGGTCTCCTTCGCGCCCATCCTTTTGTCCGTCACCACGGCGCCGGTGACCGAGGTCACGCGGCCGATGGGCTTGCGCAGCCTCTTCAAGGGCTCGCCCCTGGGGACCGTCGGCATCTTCCTCTTGGGGGCCATCTACGCCACGCAATCGGGCATGGGCGCGGTCTACGGCTCCAAGATCGGCATGGCCGCCTCGGAGATCGCGCTCTTCATCGCGATGCTGTTTGCGGGCGCACTGCTCCTGCAGTTTCCCATCGGCTGGCTCTCGGACCGGATGGACCGGCGCAAGCTGATCTTCGGGGCGGCCCTTCTGGGCGCTCTCTCCTGCGCTGTCGGCTGGATGACCGGGGGTGGCCTGTGGCTGATGATGGCAGCCGCCTTCTTCGCCGGAGGGGTGACGACGCCCCTCTACGCTCTCTTCCTCGCCTACACCAACGACTATCTCACGGCTGAAGACATGCCGGCCGCCTCGGGCGGCCTCGTCCTGACCTTCGGGGTGGGCGCGATACTGGGGCCGCTGGTCACCGGCTGGGCGATGCAGCAGTTCAACCCCTTCGCCTTCTGGCTGGTGCTCGGCGCGACCTTCGGCGCCATCGCTCTCTATGCGCTCTACCGCATGACGCGGCGCTCGACCGTCCCGATCGGCGAGACCGAGAGCTACCTGGGCGTGATCCCCTCCGCCTCGCCAGTGGCGGTGCAGTCCGCCAGCGACTGGGCCGTGGACCAAGCCGAAGCGAAGAACGAGGAGCCGTCGTAAGCGCCCCCTCCCCGGTCCAAGCCTCGACCTGAGGAAAGCGCATCGCAGCGTTCATGTGATGGGTTTGATTTGGTAGCGGGGGAGGGATTCGAACCCCCGACACGCGGATTATGTTTCCAACGGGAGACGCAGTGAAAAGCGCTCTGCCGGAGGCGCGCCTTTCTCCCCTACCCTGCTGACTTTTGGCTCAAAGTCGCAGCCACGAGTAATGCCTGCAATTGGCTACAGCGGACATAAGAGAGGCAGCTGATGCCTACGTGCCGTTAGGAACGCTTAACATTGATAGTGGAATCCTTCTTTTGGTCTCTAGATGGTGTTATTATTTCGCGACCGAGGGGTTTAGCCTGCACAGGAGGACACTATGCGTGTCGCCTTTCTCGGTGCCCCATTTCCAGAGAGCTCATTCCTCACCAGTCGATTGGGTCAAAGGACCTCAATCGCGCTAGTAGGAGGTGAGCAATGAAGTTCCGAAGAGCAGAGCTTCCGGCTGAAAATGTTGCCGCCGGAGGGGGACTGATCAATAGACGTAAACTTTTAGGCGGTGGCCTTGCCCTCGGTGGTGGCACAGCGGTTGCCAGCCTTGGCATCATCGAAGAGGTGCGCGCTGCGCCGCCTCCACCTGATTGGGTCACAACAGAAGGACTGCCGGTCCGCGAGTACGGGATGCCGGCGGCGCAAGAAGCCCATGTGAAGCGCGCTTTGATACAGATCTACAAGGATCTGGCGCCAGGCTTCAGCTTCTCTGGAACACCGCTGCAGCATCTGCAAGGCACGATCACGCCGAACGGCTTGCACTTCGAAGTGCACCATGGCGGCCGCCCCGAGATTGATCCGCTGCGTCATAACCTGATGATCCACGGACTGGTCGAACGACCGCTGAAGTTTAGCCTCGACGCGCTGGCGCGTTACCCGCTGGAGAGCAAGGTCCACTTCCTTGAGTGCTCCGGCAACAGCTTCTTCAACGCCATACTGGAGGAACCCATGCAGGCCGGCTGCGACATGCTGCATGGACTCTTGTCGAACGCAGAATGGACTGGAATTCCGCTCAACGTGTTGATGGACGAGGCGGGCGTTAAGCCCGACGGCAAATGGGTGGCGGCGGTCGGCAATGACGCGGCCAGTCTCACCCGCTCTATCCCCATGGAAAAGATCATGGACGACGCTATTCTCGCGCTCTACCAGAACGGCGAACGCCTGCGGCCCGAGCAGGGTTATCCAATGCGGCTACTCCTACCCGGCTACGAGGGCAACATGAACGTCAAGTGGGTGACCAGTCTCTGGGTCACGGACCAGCCGGTGTACAGCAAGCATGAATCGGGCGAGTACACCGAGATGCTGGCCGAAGGAGGCTCCACCAAGTTCACCTTCGCGATGGGGGTGAAGTCCGTTATCACCCATCCTTCTGCAACCATGAACATGACCGGTACGGGCCTCTATGAGATCTCCGGATTGGCCTGGACCGGAGCTGGGCGGGTGCGCCGGGTGGAGGTCTCGGCGGACGGTGGCCGAAGCTGGGCCGAAGCGCCCCTGGAAGGGCCGGTCCTTCCACGGGCATTGACCCGCTTCCGGTTGCCCTGGCGGTGGGACGGATCACCTACCCTGCTCATGAGCCGCGCGGAAGATGAAACCGGCGCCCAACAACCGATTCGTAGCGAGTGGAAGGCTCGGTACGACCCGTCAAATTTCTTGCACAACAACGCGATTCAGGCTTGGCACATCACGCCGGAAGGGATGGTGGAAAATGCCTATAGCTAAAGCCTTCCTGGTTTGCCTTCTGATCTACAGCGCTTCGGCCGCGCTAGCCGAAGGTCCCGGTCTAGGACAAGAGCTCTCACTCAATGAGATTCCGAGTTACGCCCGCCACGCGTTGCCGGACGGAACCGGCCTGCCGCCGGGCAGTGGGAACGTAGCGGCGGGGGCGCAAGTCTACGCCGACTATTGTGCGGTCTGTCACGGCGCGACCGGCGTCGAAGGGCCGATCATGCCTCCGGTGGCCCC
>JARRJC010000109.1 GCA_037379885.1 Limibacillus sp. | reverse complement strand
GGCTAGCAAGAGCAGGCCCCTAGGCCGGTCCAGGGGCGCCTCAAGGTCGAGCGTGATCATCAGACAGGGCGCGGCCGAGGATACGGCGTAGCGCCCGCCGCGTGCTTCAGAGGGGGCGAGGCAAACCAGGGGCCGATCCAAGGCCCCGGCGATCCGCCGCGCCGCTTCGGGCGCTTCCTCGGCGCGTTCGGACAGCCACGCAACCGGGCCTTTTCCGAGCGGTGCGGGACCCGTGGCGGGCAGTATCAGCAGCGGCCCCTCCTGAGCGGATTCCGCGAGGCCGGGCGAAAGCGCCAGGATATCACCTGCCGCGCGCAGGCGCTCCAGCTCCGCACAACCGGCGGCCATCCTCAGATGGATGAGAGACCAAGAGAGCCCAGCACCTGAAGCGATTCCTTCTAGCCTCTGGCGCAATCGGGCTTCTCGCCTGCGCGCTGCCTGCGCCAGCGCGGCGCTCTCCAGGGGACGTATCTCGCCGCCCAGAAGCGTGACCTCTTTGGCCATCGGCAAGGCCAGCAGATCCAAAAGAGCCTGCTGCTCGACAAGCACAGCGGCGAGTTCCAACCGCAGACCCTTGGCGAGCGCCGCGGCCACTTCAAGACGGGCAGTCGCCTCCTCCGCCTCGGCGACGGCGATAAGCAAGCGCGAACCCTTCGGCTCCTTGCTCATGGGCCCACCTCTTTCCCGCCCGGCGCTTCCTTCGCGGCGAAGGACTTGCGCGCCTTTGCAAAGCTTGCGAGCCGGTCCTCCACCAACCGGTTGAAGCTGCCCTCGGGAAAGGCTTCACCGGGGCCCGGCCGTTCGCCTGCCGGGATGCCTGAGAGAATCTCCAGCCCCTCGTCGATGGTGGTGACCGGATAGATTGCGAAGCGGCCATCCCGCACCGCCTCCACCACCTCCGCCTTCAGCATCAGGTGCGGCATGTTCGCGGCCGGGATCAGGACGCCCTGATCACCGCTGAGCCCCCTTTCGACACAGAGGTCGAAAAAACCCTCGATCTTCTCGTTGACCCCGCCAATCGCCTGGACCGAGCCATGTTGGTCGACCGAGCCGGTCACCGCAAAACTCTGTCTCAGCGCCCTGTCCGCCAGCGCGGAGAGGAGGGCGTAGAGTTCGGCGGAGGAGGCGCTGTCTCCCTCGACACCGCCATAAGACTGCTCGAATACGAGGCTGGCGGAGATGGAGAGTGGCGCGCCAATGGCGTAGCGCTCGCCGAGAAAGCCCTGGAGAATGAGGACGCCCTTGGAGTGCAGGGGTCCGCCCAGTTCCACCTCGCGCTCAATGTCCACGACCTTGCCGCTTCCCAGCCAAGCCCGCGCGCTGATACGCGTCGGCTTGCCGAAGGCGTGCTCTCCCAACTGATAGACGCTCAGGCCATTTACCTGGCCCACGGCGCTGCCCTCCGTTGCGATTCTGACAATGCCGCGGGTAATGGCCTCCTGCATCCGCTCGCTGATCCTTGAGGCCCGGCGGCGTTGCGCGTCGAGGGCGGCGCGCACCTCGCCCGCGCCGACGCTGTCCGCGCCACTTTCCGTGGCGATGTGATCGGCCTCGCGCAGGAGGTCGGCGATCCGCTCGAGGTTCAAGGAGAACTTCTCGCTATCTTCCACGAGTCGCGAAGCCCGCTCCAGCACGGCAGCGACGCCGCCTCGGTCGAAGGGCTTCAGCTCGAAGCGCGCGATCATTCCGGCGAGCAGGCGCGGGAAGGCATCCGGCTCCGCCTGATCGCGCGACAGACGGTCATCGAAATCTGCACCGATCTTGAACAGGGCTGGGAACTCCGGATCGAGCTGACTGAGCAGGTAGTAGATCATGGGCTCGCCGATCAGCACGATCTTCACCGAAAGGGGAATGGGCTCCGGCTTGAGAGACATGGTCGAGACCAAGCCCAGGGCTTCGCCCACCGTCTCTATCTTGATCTCTTTGGCTGTCAGCAGGCGCTTCAAAGTCTCCCAGGCGAAGGGTTCGGTGAGCAGCTTGCGGGCGTCAATCGCGAGATATCCGCCGTTGGCGCGGTGTAGCGCGCCGGGCTTGATCAGGCTGAAGTCGGTGGAGAGGACGCCCATCTGGGAGACGTACTCCACCCGCCCGATCAGGTTGGGCAGCGAGGGGTGGTCCTCGAAGACGATCGGCGCCTCCTCCTGCTCCGCGTTGTCCACCAGCAGGTTGACGGCGTAGCGGGCAAAACCGTTGCCCAGCTTGGCCGCCCCCTCGCCGAAGCCGCCGGTCTGCTGGCGCATCTGCGCCTCCACGCCCAGCAGGCCATGCACGTTGTCGATGAGGTCTAGGCGGACGAACTCAAGATGTTCCAGCACCTCCGGCAAGTCGGAGAAGGCGTGTTTCAACTCCTCGATGGGCAGGCCGATCGTGAAGGCCGTGACCTCGCGGTTGACGTCGCGGATCGCCTCTCGCCTCTCCTTGTCCCACTTCGGGAAGGCGAGAAGGGCTTCCTGCAGCTTCTGCTGCATCTCCTCAACCTTCTTCTTTATTGCCTTGCGTTCCCCCTCTGGGAGCTTGTTGAAGGCCTCCGGCTTGATCACCTCGGAGCCCTTCAAAGGCGCCAGGGCGAAACCCATGGGCGTGCGCAGCAGTGCCAGGCTCTTTTCGTTCGCCTCCTTGCGGATGGCTTCCAGGGCTTGCCCTTGGCGTTCTTCGAACTGCTCGTTGATCGCCTGGACTCGGGCGTTGTAGTCCTCAGACTCGAAGGCGGCGGGAATCGTCGTGCGAATCTCCTCCAGCAGCTTGTCGAGAGCAGACTTAAGCTCGCGTCCTCGCCCGCGGGGAAGCGGCATGGCGTTCGGCTCATCGGCGCGCTCAAAGTTGTGGAGGTAGACCCAGTCGTGGGGCGGCGATTCCTTGGCGGCGCGCACCCGCAGCTCAGCGCTGACAAGCGAGTGCCGTCCGGCTCCGGCCGGTCCGTAAACGAAAATGTTGTACCCGGGGTGCTTTATGGCCGCGCCGAAGCGAATGGCCTCCAGCGCCCTTTCCTGACCCAGTGGTATCTCGAGCGGCTCCAACTCAGCCGTCGTCTTGAAGCTAAAGTCCTCCGGACGGCAGCGCCTGCAGAGCGCTTCAGCAAGCAAAGTTTCCGTCTTCCGAACCAAGTTTCACCTCCTCTCAAGGGGATAGGCGCCATAACCGGCTAAATGCGCGCCCGCTCCTTCGCGGACATGCGTGC
>JARRJC010000108.1 GCA_037379885.1 Limibacillus sp. | reverse complement strand
AAGCGATCCCCTTGACGTCGACTTCGCCGTGCTCTTCACAAGAGATTTGATCGCGCACCAGTGCGTAGGTCTCGTAGGAGATGATAATCTCGTTTGGCTGAGCCAGGCTTTGAAGGCGTGATGCGGTATTCACTGCGCCGCCAATGATCGTGTAGTCGAGCCGGTCTTCGCTGCCAAAATTGCCGACAGTGCAGTACCCGGTGGTGATGCCGATACGCACCTCCAGCGGCTTCTCGATTCCTGAACCCCGCCAGTCGTCAGCCAGACTGTGCATCATCTTGCGCATGGCTATCGCCATCTTGACGCAGGCAATGGCGTCTTCCTTCACACCTCTGGATTCCGGGTCTCCGAAGAATGCCAGGATGGCGTCACCAACGTACTTGTCGATGGTCGCGCCGTACGCCAAGGCGATTTGCGACATCGCGGTCAGATACTGATTCAGAAGATGGCTTAAATCCTCTGATTCGAGCCGATCCGCCGTCTGAGTGAAGCCCACGATGTCAGAGAAGAAAATGGTCAGCTTCTTTCGCTGGCTTGTGAGTTTGACTTCCTGCTTGCCCGAGAAGATGGAGTTGTAAACCTGCGGGGAAAGGTATTTGGAAAGCTGGTTCGACAGACTCTCCAAGGCCTTGGTTTTCTGCGCCAGCTCTTCCTCTCGCTCAGCGATCACCTCCATGTAGCGGATCAGCGCTCTTGAGATGCCACCGATCTCGTCCCGCCGCCGGTCCGCGTCCGATGGGTGGCGTTCCTGGGCAAAGCGCTGAAGTGAATCACGGATCCGGTCCAGCCGCGTGAAAACGCGTTTCTGCAGCGCTAACCAAACTAGATAATTGCCGGCGCCGAACGTCAAGGCCACCAGTACCATGACGAACAAGGTGATTTGCGTGATCAATGCGACGTTCTCGATCTGGGCTTCAAGTTCTTCGCTCGCCCTGGCGAATTCGTTGCTCGCGCTGATCACCAACCGGCTGGCGATCAGTGAGTTTTCCTCGGCAAGAGCCTTTATCTTAAACTCGTTGGAGAGCGCGCTTTTTTTGTCTTCCAGCAGTTGAGATTCTTGAGCCGACCAATAGTCCAAAAGCTTGAACAGCCGATCTTGCGCGTTTGGCGGTAGTTTGGCCGCCTCACCGTTGGCTTTCTCCAAGGTACGGCGCAATACCCCCATTTCCGTTTTTGCAGCCCGCCAGTTCTGGGAAAGGCGAGCCCCATTGGGGTCCAGCAGGGCGTTCAAGAGAGTGACATTCGCTGCATGTGACCTCAAAAGAAGCCCACTACCGCGAATTCCCGTTTCGCCATTGAGGTTGTTCGCCATTCCCCTCAAGAACTCGATGCGTTCATCAAGGCTTTTGCGAAGGTCAATCTGCCGACTCACCACGTCGGTCAGCGACACCAGATTCTCGCTGAGAGCTTCGCCGTTCCTTTCTATTACTCCGACCGCGGCTTCGTCTCGCAGCAAGAGCGAAAGATCGGCTATGAGCGTTTTCTGCGAAGCCTGCTTGTCCGTTATCCTGGATAGAAGGGTTTCGAATTCGAAGCGGGTCGGCTCGCTACTTAAGGCTGGTGCAATCGCAATCGTCGCCGCGGCATCTTGAGATAGTTGTGAGAGCTTGATCAGGCGCGGCAGCGCCTCGTTACGCAAGGATCCGAGATTCTGTTGAATTTGGACGAGCCGGTAGGCGGTCACGGCCAGTCCTCCGAGCACGAGAACGGCGATACAGAACAGGATCGCAAGGAGCAGCGTTGAAATGCGCTGTCTCAGGCGGATTTTTGCTTCCAGTTCCATCGGCTAGCCCCAGGTCCTGGGACCTCCCCTCATCGGAATGGCGGGCTGAACAACAAACCACCATCGCTCCAAAGTTTGTTGGAGCCGCGCTCTACGCCTATCGCGCTCTCGTTCCCTAAGTACCTGTCGAAGATTTCACCGTAGTTGCCAGAGCTCGCAATAATGTTCCTGGCCCAGAGAGGATCGAGCCCGATGCTTTCCGTCCCTTCGGTGATGTCCACACCCAGGAGCCGCCGCACCGATGGATCCTCGCTGTCCAAGAAGGAGAGATAGTTCGCCTTCGTGATTCCTTTTTCCTCGGCGAGGATCGTGGCGTTGACCGTCCAGCGGACCAGGTTCCCCCAGACCATGTCATCATCCCGCACATAGGCCACGAGAGGCTCCTTGGATATGATCTCCTGATGGAGAACATAGTTCGCAGGATCGTCGACCGCCGTGGCCTTCAGGAAGGCCAAAGCGAGCGCATCGGTCGTTAGCAGATCGCATTTACCTGAGAAGAATGCGTCGTTCCTTCCTTCTGAAGACTCGAAGGCCAGGATCTCCCAATCCAGATTGTGGATGGCGATGTAGTCTTGAAGATTGGCGATGGTGGTCGTTGATCGCGAGACGCAGACGCGGGCTGGCTGATGTTCAGATAACGGCCCTGACGCCATGCCAGCGTGAGACATGAAGCCTTGTCCATCGTAATAAAGGACCGCCGCTGGCGTCAGCCGAAGTTTCATATCACGGGAGAAGGTCCAGGTGACATTGGACACATAGATGTCGACATCTCCCTGAGAAATGCTCTGCAGCCCGTGCCGGATGAGCGTTGGTGAGAGCTGCACGGCGTTTCTATCGTTGAATATTGCGACAGCGACATTCCGGCAGAACTCGGGGAAGAACCCCACATACCCCGTTTCCCCGATGCGCGTGTCGCCCACCTGTCTGTTGCCGATCGCGCAGCGGACGTAGCCACGGTTCTGGACCGTCTCCAAGGTACCCGCCGACAAAGCGGGCGCGCAGAAGATCGCGGCGATTAGGGAGAGGGGAAAGATGGCTAAAGCAAGCAAGGGGCGAAACATGACGCTTCCTCCCGTGGCTATTTTAGCATGCTTTTATGGACTTGGCCTGCTCCCATGGCTCAACGGCGCTCCGCCTGCTTGAGTGTCCGCTTTTAGCCAATAGCGGACATTCTGCATATAAAGTCTCGAACGCTTATCTCTATGAGCCAAAAACACTTTAATGGCTTTAGATTTTTAGTGGCATATCGTGATCTATTGCCCATTCGAGCAACTCGACCAAAAGGCTGATCTTCTCGCGATCCGACAGCTCAATGTATTGGACGAGAGGTTTTGGCCGCGGCGGCACGATTGTCGGTGGGCGACCCATTTTAGCCCAATGACTATTACACCTCTTATAGAATCTATAGTAGAAAGTCGATACCTCAAATAGATCCATTCTATTCATTGCTCCCTTCTATTTTCTTG
>JARRJC010000107.1:4163-6173 GCA_037379885.1 Limibacillus sp. | reverse complement strand
CAAGCAGCGTCGTAGTTTGCGCCTAGGAGGTCGAGTAGATACTCGGCCGACAGCCTTGAGAGGAGAAAGTTTTTGCCCGTTTCTGGCTAGAAGCGGACCTGGTCACAGGATCCATCCCCGCCTGAAAGGCAAACCACCGACTTCGAACTGAGGCAAAGATTTGGTGATGCCGCAAATGTTCAGTCTTTACGGGCAATCTTTGGAGCGGGCCGACTTTCTGATCCGCCTTGCCGACGAAGGCGTCGTCCACGCCCTTGTTCGTCTCTCTTGCCTGTAAACCGTTGAAGGCAGCGTTGAAACGCTGGTAGGTGGTTGTCACGGGACGCCGCTTGTAGCCGCAGTATTACCCGGCGGACCTCAGGATGCCGGATTTCGCTAAGCAGCCGCTCATACATGCGCGTGTTCTCGATCTCCCCTTCGACCGCCTGCTGGCAAGCCTGCTCGATGCTATCGGGTGCCTCGACCTTGCCAGCCCAGCGATCTTCCGGCGGGGTGACGCCGAAACGGTGATAGAGTGCCAGGAGAGCGTTGGCGTGACGGCCCTCTGCCTCGACGATGTTGATGAACGGCCGGACCTCACCGAAGCTTTCGATCACCGCCTGATAGGTTGCCTGTGCCTTGAACTCATCGTCCAAAGCCTCGGCCATGGCGGCTAGAGTCTTCTGATCGAGGCCGTGGGGGGCGCCTCGCTCTTCGAGGACGGCTCCTTTCGGCACTCCGCCAGCCTTGGTCGGGGGCGTGGCTTCCAGGTTCAGGCTTGCTCCGAGACCATGCAGCGCTTGATGGATGCGCTGAAGTAGATTTCTCTCGCTGTGACCCTCCGGGCTTTCCTCTTCCTCCGCATCCAGTTCCCGTGCGTCGTACTCCCAGCGCCTCAGGACCTCGATCTTTTCCTGCCTACTCAAATTAGGGGTGTCGACGACCGCTTCTGGCGAACCAAAGAACGCCGCTGGATCACCCAACGCTTTTTCGTAGGCGCTTTGCTCGCTCAACAGGTGCTCCTTGCCTCTCCTAGCCATTCTATGATCAGTCGGCTCTGCCGGCGGATGGGATCGGATGGGTGTGCACGTCATGTGCGGAGTGCTTCTTGAGGATGCTCACGGCTTTTTGTTCATGGTCGTTGTCCCTGGTTCTCACCCAAAGGAGTAAACCGCCGTGATCGAGTTGCTCCTGGATGTAGCGGGCATGATGGTCACCCACCAACTTCGCGAGAAATGAGCCAATGAGACCACCTGCCCCACCGGCGATGGCCATGCTGGCAAGAACCGTGGCCAAAGCACCCCCACTTGCTACGATTGCTCCAGCGGCAGCCGCCGCCCCGACATACACCAAGCCGCCAATCAGGCCGCCTTCCTCATCACCTCGCGCTTCGGTCGAAACATAGGCTGTGCGGGGAACGGAGACGTCATCCTCAAGCTCGGCGACCTTGCGATAGGCGTGCCCCAACTTCTCTTCGACCGCCTTTTCGCTCGCAAGCAAGCTCAGTTCCGCCTGGTTGAACCCCGACGAAAGCAACTCGTCCACCGCATCCTGCAAGCTTTCGCCGCTATCGAAGACCGCGACAGCCTCGGTCAGTCCCTTAGTCGATTGAGATTCCGGCATAACAAAAACTCTCCACCTTTATACTTTCGCTAGGCTAGCGCGCCCTTCATGGAAACAAGTTGAGCAAGATCAATCATTCATAATTTAATATACATTCAACTTCAGAGCTATGGCGCAGAAGCACTCGGGCCGGCCCGCTGGCCCTGAAAGGAGCATCGTGGACGGTCTTCCGACGCCCTTGTCAGCAAGTTTGTTGGCCGCCTGTGTAACCACCAGCGGCATCTTCGTGATCCGTCATTTCGAAACCTGGGGACGCAGGAACACCACCTACTTCGCAGCCTTTGCAGCCGGCGTTCTGGTGTCGGTTTCACTGGTCCACATAGCGCCGACGGCATTGGCCAAAAACGGTCATGCACCCATCCTTTTGTTGGCCGGATATCTCTTCATGCTCGCCACGAACCGCTTCAT
>JARRJC010000107.1:0-4086 GCA_037379885.1 Limibacillus sp. | reverse complement strand
GTCTGTGATAAGCCGCAAACGGCCGAGTTCGCTATCGGCCTAGTCCCTCTGCTCGGCATCGGCTTTCATTCACTGATCGACGGTGTGATCTTTTCGGTTACCTTCACTACCGATGTTGTCACGGGTGTCCTGGCAGCCACCGGCATGATCCTTCATGAGTTTCCCGAAGGCATTGTGACCTACATTCTCATGCTGCGGGGTGGTTTCTCAAAGCGCGCGGCAGTTGGATTGGCCTTCACGGCTGCTGCATTGACGACGCCCGCTGGGACCCTGATCTCGCTCCCCTTCATCAGTAGGATTGAGGAGAGTGTCCTTGGAGCACTATTAGCTCTGTCTGGTGGGGCGCTTTTATATGTCGGAGCTTCGCATCTCATGCCGTACACAGAACGCGAGCCGCGCCGGTTCAGCCTGTTGGCCCTTTGCTTTGGAATTCTGGTCGCACTCGGGATCATCGTGACGCATCGTTAACCGCCACCAGCGACCAATAGTTGGTAGAGATCGAGGCTCTAAAATAGCTGAGGTTTGGCAAACTTGGATGCCGGGGAGATGTCTGCTACTGGCTAGAAGTGGACCTTCAGCTCCCTTCCACTCAATGCGTCGAACTTGCGGCTACAGTCCGGGCACTCATAGTAAGGATCGGACATTCCTGACGGCACGTCCTCGACATAGTCCATCTCTTGCCCACAGATGGGACAGATGCCTTCTTTTGCGAGCTTCGTCTGGTCTTTCATCTGTGCGCCGATATTCAGCCAAGGCCCCTCAATTCTTGTAAGCGGCCTCAACCTCAGCCGCGGATGCAATCTGGTCGAAGGCATCTAGCGCAGCGGCCCCGTAAACCATGGAAGGACCGCCTCCCATCTGGATCGCCACGGCGATGGTTTCAGCCACCTCCTGACGCGAGGCACCTTTGTCAAAACACGCTTTTGCATGATAGCCGACGCAGCCGTCACAGCGCGCCGAGATGCCGATAGCCAGCGCGATCAACTCTTTCGTCTTACTTTGTAGCGCGCCCTCAGCGTAGGCCGCACCTCCAAGCGCACTGAAGCCAGCCATCGCCTTGGGCATTGCCTCTCTCAGCGCAGCAGCTCCTTGCGAGACCTCTTTGGCCACTTGGAGATAGTTTCGGTGCAGCGCGTCCTTGGTCATCGGTTCCCTCCCAATTTAAGATCGCTTAGAGCGACCTTAGGGGAGGTACGCGTCCGAGCCTTTGATCTATCTCAGGCGCAACCCTGCAGTTCGTGTATATCTTCTATGGAGTGTTTGTTCAGAAGATGGACCTCTCCAGCCAGGGTCCGCACTGGGATGAACTCATCGGCACTGTTCATCAAGCCTTGAAGCGTTTGACCGGGCTCCAGATGAAGTTGGCCGCGAAACTCACGCTCGTCATCCATACGGATGTCCACCATAATTGTTTGTTCCGCGTGCTCAGTCGCGACCCGCGAAAAATCCTCGAAATCAATCATCTTCTCAGCCATTTGATCCTCCTGAAATTAATGACGACCCAGCTGATCTAGATAACTGAAAAGATTAAACACAAACTTAAGGTGATTTCTTCGGCCTCACGATCTCTCCGATTCCGGGTGACTAGACTTAATGTCCACTTCTGGCTATCAAAGGCCACCGTTATCAATAAGCCTAGGCAATGGTTTTTTTACGGTCTTTCTTTGTCAAAATGATCGCAAAGCGTCTCAAGGATCCTAATTCTTGCAAATTTTTTGTCTTCGGAGGGAATCAGAATCCATGGAGAGTTGATAGTGCTCGTACGATCAACCATCTCCACTGCCGCAGCTTGATAAGAAGCCCACTGCTTCCGATTTCGCCAATCTTCATCAGTAATTTTGAAACGTTTAAAGGGAGTCTGCTCTCGCCGTTTGAAGCGCTTCAACTGCTCTTCCTTACTGATCTGCAGCCAAAATTTCATGATTTTCTGGCCGCTGGTCACTAGCTCATCCTCAAAATCCACAATCTCCTGGTAGGCACGTTGCCAGGCCTCGATCGGGCAGAGTCCCTCAACGCGCTCAACGAGCACCCTGCCATACCAACTTCTTTCGAAAATGACCAAGCGGCCACGCGGAGGTATGTGTCGCCAAAATCGCCAGAGATAGGGATGACGAAGCTCCTCATCAGTGGGGGCAGCAATGGAATGTACGCGGTAGATGCGCGGGTCCAGTCTGCGGACAATCCTTCGAATGCAACCGCCTTTGCCTGCAGCATCAGCACCCTCGAAGACAAGGATTAGGCCACTGTTTTTGAAATCATCCTTCTGCGTTAGCTTATGGAATCTTTGCTGCAGCGCCTTGAGCTTCTTTCGGTAAGATTTTGGGTCTTGTTTAGCAGATAGATCTAGACGGTCTAAAACTGTTGGCCTGGGTATTCCCTCTGCCCGTAGTGAAGGTGTGGGCGCGGGGGCGGGTTGGCATGGGATTTGGAGTTCTCGCTGCAGTCGGTCGAGTAGAACCTGTCCAGCCAATGCATCTCGATAATTCGGGTCTGCACCGGGAACTACGGCCCAGGGAGCCTGGGCGGTGCTGGTGATGCGGGCCATCTCCTCAACCGATCCGCGGGCAAGATCGTAGTCCAAATTTGCTAGGTCTCCCCACTCATTCATTCTTACATCAAGCGACCAATCACTGCTGCGCGCTCCAGCGCGTTTTTTGCGCTCTTTCCGCGGGAGATGTGCCCAGAGCTTGCATAGGATGTAACCATCATTTACCAGCAAGGCCTCAAACGAGGCGATCTTATGCATATCTTCCTGAAAGCGGCCCTCGTCGATAATTCCGGTGATTCGCTCATATAGAGGCTGGTGATACCATGAGCCGAACACGA
Organism: Limibacillus sp.; assembly: GCA_037379885.1. Lineage (NCBI taxonomy): Bacteria > Pseudomonadati > Pseudomonadota > Alphaproteobacteria > Rhodospirillales > Rhodovibrionaceae > Limibacillus > Limibacillus sp. The sequence goes on along the minus strand of JARRJC010000107.1, from coordinate 1,260 downwards.
TAGACATCCGTCCCTTGGCAGGTAGAGCACGCCAATAACGCTGCATTCTTGGGTATTGGCGCTCTTCTTCCGTCGGGAGATAGAACGCATCAGTCGATACGTGCCGAGGATCGAGCCATTCTAACAGCCGTTGGGCTATTAGTGCCTTTCCAGCTCCGTCGATGCCTGCAATCACTAAAAGAATCGCGAGCTTACGTTCTTCAGCTATGTGAAGTTGGGCCATCAAAAGCTTGGTTCTGAGATCTACCTCGAGGGCCTTAAACTCTGAGGTGTCTAGCTTGCGAGATATAGCAGCAGATTCAAACATGGCTGTGATCTGAAACCCTCCTGTCTGAATTTTATTGAAGGAGGCTTATCGGCGTCCCTTTGAGCAATCGTATCAACCGCTTGGTTTAGGCTCTTTCATGGTTTTGGAGTTCAGCTGAGTCCGAGCAATTCGACGGGCGATCTTGAAAATGCCGTCCAGTATTTCAAGACATTCCACTTCCCGCACGTAACCCTCAACAGACTGCTTTGGCTCGCTTCCATAGTGCTTAAACCGCCTCAATTGCTCTCGCCAACGCTCGGCTCACTTCCTCATGAAAATCGGATATCTGTCGGGCTGTATTAGGATTTATCATAACGCCTTCATCGAGCCTCTTATGCGCGGAAGTCGTCAGATCCGTGGCAATACGATCCCCTATGTGCTCCAAGTCGTTGGCGATCTCAACAAGCTGCAGCAGGTGCTGGGATTGTTCTTCAGAAAGAGGGTGGCTTGAGATCTTTCCAAGGTACTCGATCAGCGACCGGTGGAGTTTGTCTACTGGTTTATCGAGGGCCGTTATGTTTCGTAAATTCTGTTTGCTCCGACCCAATATGGCGGGCAAAGCCTGGTTCAGCATTTCGACAACGTAGCTCCCCATCCGGCCAATTTCTTGACGTGCTCCACTTAGAGCAACAGCAGGTGTAGATATTAAATCCTCATCCAAGAAACGAGGAGCAAGAGGCTCGTCCTCGGATAGAGGCTTATCAGGTACCATCCACTCGACTAATCGTGCTAATTGAGTCGTAAAGCCTAGGAATAAGAACGTATTTACAACGTTGAAGATCGTATGCGCGTTGGCAACTTGCCGTGGCGCTTCAGCGGCCATTCGCGTAACTCCCGTCAAATGATCTGAGCTGGGTGAAAGTTCCCGGGCTAGATCTGCAAGTTGCGGGATGAAGCCCACCCAAACAATCACCCCTGCCACATTAAACAGGACATGCACGACAGCTGCTCTG
>JARRJC010000106.1 GCA_037379885.1 Limibacillus sp. | reverse complement strand
CATAGCTCTATGGAGACCTTTTGAACAGTCGCCTTATCTCAGTTAATTCACTTTTGAGAACCTTGTATCGGCTTTGGTCTGCTTTTAGCCAATAGCGGACGAAAAGCTGGACCGCCACTTTTTGATCTAGTCACCGGTCTGATCAGCCTTCCAAGAAGTAAGGACGCGCAGCGCATCCTCCAATGTCTTCTGCGCCCGATCCAACTCATCCGAGTTCATTCGGTTTAGATCGAAATCCACCGTCATATGGGGATGTGTCTCAAGGAAGTGATGGGTTTGTCGTTCGATGGCCTCTAGGGTATCGAGGACCTTGTAGGTCGCAACCGGATAGGCGATTCCCTTCACGTCCACCTCGCCATGCTCAACGCAACAGATTTCATCCCGCACGAGGGCATAAGTCTCATAGGAGACGATGATCTCGTTTGGAGGCGCCAGACTTTGAAGGCGCGATGCGGTGTTCACCGCGCCGCCAATGATCGTGTAGTCGAGCCGATCTTCGCTGCCAAAGTTTCCAACGGTGCAGTATCCGGTGGTGATGCCGATGCGTACCTGGAGAGGCTTGTCGATGCCGGCCTCCCGCCAGTCATCGGCTAGAGTGTCCATCTTCTTGCGCATGGCTATCGCCATTGTGACACAGGCTACGGCGTCTTCCTTTATGCCTCTGGACTCTGGATCACCGAAGAAAGCCAAGATGGCGTCGCCGACGTACTTGTCGATGGTCGCGCCATACGCAAGGGCGATTTGCGACATGGCGGTCAGGTATTGGTTCAAAAGCTGGCTGAGTTCTTCCGATTCGAGCCTGTCGGCCATTTGGGTGAAACCAACAATGTCGGAGAAGAATATGGTTAGTTTCTTGCGTTTGCTGGTGAGCCTTACCTCCTGCTTGCCCGAGAATATGGAGCTGTAGACTTGAGGGGAAAGGTACTTGGAAAGTTGGTTCGATAGTCCCTCCAGGACTTTCGTCTTCTGTGCCAGTTCGGCCTCACGCTCGGCGATCACGTCCATGTAGTGGATGAGTGACCTCGATATCCCTCCAATCTCATCAGGTCGCTGATCGGCGTCAGATGGGCTGCGGTCCTGAGCAAAACGCTGGAGTGAGTCGCGGATTTGGTTCAGCCTTCTAAAGACGCGGTGCTGCAATGCCAGCCAAACCGAATAGTTGCCTGCGCCAAATGCGACGGCGACCAAAACCATTACGATAAGAGTGATGCGCGTGATGAATGCAACGGTCTCTATCTGAGCCTCAAGCTTCCCGCTCGCTCTGCTGAATTCATTGCTCGCGCTGATCACCAAACGATTAGCAATCAGTGAGTTCTCCTCAGCCAGCGCCTTGATCTTGAACTCATTCGAGAGCTCGTTCCGCTTGTCTTCCAGCATCCGGGCCTCTTGCTCAGCCCAGAAACTCACAAGCTCACGCGCCGGATCTTCGTCCTTGTCAATCGATGGCGCCGTTGCCTCGACCGCGGCTTCAAGAGACCGTTGAACCGCCTCCATTTCCGCTTTTGCTGATCGCCAGTTTTGGGAGAACCGAGCCGCATTTGGATCCAGAAGCGCGTTGAGGAGAGCGACATTTGCCGCTAGAGATTTCAGCAGCAGGGAGCTGCGATCCGACCCTGAGCCGGCGTTCAATGATTTGGCCGTTGCTCTTAAGAACTCGACATCCTCTTCAAGGCTCTTGCGTATATCGATCTGGTGACTCACCACATCGGTCAGCGACGTGAGATTGCCGCTTAAGGCTTGACCGTTTCTCTTGATCACCTGCGCCGCCGCTTCGTCCGTCAGCAAGGGAGCAAGATCAGCGATAAGCGCCTCCTGAGAAGCCTGCTTATCTTTGATCCTGGACAGCAGGGTTTCAAACTCGAACCGAGTTGGCTGGCTACTCAGAGCCGGCGCGATTGCGATCGTGGCTGCGGCGTCTTGAGACAATTGTGACAGCTTGATTAAACGCGGCAGCGCTTCGTTTCGCAGATCTCCCAGGTTCTCTTGGATCTGCACCAGCCGGTAAGCAGTGACGGCCAAACCGCCTAGAACAAGGACGGCAATACAAAAGAGAATCGCCAAGACCAGCGTCGAAATGCGCTGGCTCAGGCGGATTTTCTCTTCCAAGTCCATCGTCCAGCTCCCGGTAAAGGGTCGCTGTTCATCGGAATGGCGGGCTAAACATCAATCCACCATCACTCCACAGCTTGTTGGCGCCACGCACCACACCTATTGCGCTATCTTTGCCGAGGTATCGGTCGAAGATCTCACCGTAGTTGCCCGAGCTTGCGATGATGTTCCTCGCCCATAAGGGATCGAGCCCAATGCTTTCCGTACCCCCAGTGGCTTCCTCGCCCAAGAGCCGTAGTACAGCGGGATCTTCGCTTGTTAAGAAGGAATGATAGTTGGCCTGGGTGATGCCCTTCTCCTCAGCGAGAATAGTTGCGTTGACCGTCCAGCGGACCAGGTTTCCCCAAGCCATATCGTCATCTTTCACATAGGCGACGAGAGGCTCTTTTGAGATGATCTCTCGATGAAGAACATAGTTTGCGGGGTTATCGACGGCTGTGGCCCGCAGAGAAGCCAAAACAAGGGCATCGGTCGTCAGCAGATCGCATTGCCGCGAGAAGAAAGCATCGTTCCGACCCTCCGACGACTCAAAGGCCAGCACCTCCCAATCCAACTCGTGGATTGCAATGTAGTCTCGGAGATTTGCGATGGTGGTCGTCGAGCGGGATACGCAGACTCGAGCCCCTTGATGCGCGGAAAGGGGCCCATTCACGGTTCCTAGGTGGGACATGAACCCCTGACCGTCATAATAGAGTACCGCGGCTGGTGTCAGTCCCAATTCCATGTCGCGTGAGAACGTCCAGGTCACATTGGAGACATAGATATCGACATCGCCTTGGGCGATGCTCTGGAGCCCATGTCTGATAAGCATCGGCGAGAGCTGCACGGCGTTTCTGTCGTTGAACAATGCAATGGCGACATTTCGGCAGAATTCAGGGAAAAAGCCTTCGTAGCCGGTTTCTCCAATACGCGTATCGCCCACCGGCCTATTGCCGATCGCGCATCGGACGTAGCCGCGACTTTGAACCTCTTCCAACGTGCCCGCGAGTGAGGGAGCCGGACTGCAGATCGCGGCACTGAAAGAGAGAAAAATGATAGCCATAGCTTGGAAAGGGCAACGCATGATGCTTCCTCCCAAACTTAGTTTAGCATTTTCTTAGTGTATTTGCCCGGGTGTCGTCTCTTGCCTGAACTCTACCGATCAAGATGTCCGCTTTTAGCTAGAAGCGGACATCATCATTATCAACCTTGTTCCAACTCGTTAAAGCCTGTGGTTTGATCAGTTGCTCAATCCAGCTTTGAGCAAGCCTTCCGTCCAATGCTCGACGTCGGCTTGATGCTTGTAGCTGTTAGACTCGCCGACCGAAGCAATGGTCGCTCCCGGGGTCCCTTGGAGATAGCGAGCCCAGCATTCTGCGGCCTCCTCCTTGCGCCCTAACTGTCCGTAGCACGCGGCCATTTGTCCGTAGTTGTAGTGATATGGTGTGGCTTTCTGCTCCAGAATGTAGGCCGCTTCTCC
>JARRJC010000105.1:2102-5684 GCA_037379885.1 Limibacillus sp. | reverse complement strand
GGATTTTTTCCAAGGAACAGGGAAATTATTTGCCGTTTCAGGGAAATCTTCCGGTAACAGGCGGTGGATCGCCTTAGCCCTGAGTACCCGTGAGAAAAGGAAGAACGTAGAACTCCAGGAAGCGGAAAACTCATTTGGTTTTAAACCCGGATGCAATGCCTAAAAGAAGAAAGAGACCTGCAAGCGCGATGATCCCTGCGACCACCAAGACGCCGAGCACCACCTTTCCTACGACGGTGGCAGCCGTATCACCTTCCGCGTGGCATGAGGGAGCTGGCGACGCCTCCTGCAGGAGAGCGAGCTTCACATCACCGAGCCCCGAACTCGGGCCATTAGCGCCTGCCTGGGTCTCGGCATCCAGCTCGTTCTGAACATCCAAGCTGATATCAGTTCGGATTTTACCATCGACCTCCTGCTCCCTGACGACGGCCTCCAGGCTTCCTGCGTAGAGAGACCTTGAGGCCTCGGGAGCGACTTCCAAAACCAGGCCGTCGCAAGTCGCTTCACCCATCGCGACCAATTGATATCTGCCAGCGGGCAGGTCGAACGAAACCAGAGAGCCGTTCGAATAGGAGACGTTCTTTATCGCGTCAAACCCGTAACCGGCAGCCTTTTCCCGAGCCAGTGCGAGTTCACCCTCATCGCGAGCTTCATCATCGACTCCGCTGCCCTTCACAGTGACCCTGAGAGTCACACGGTGGAGCGTTTGATCTTGCTCGGGCGCCAAATCAGGTAAGTCCGCATAATCCGGGCTCGAGGGGGTGGTACAAGCGCTCAAGAAGAACACCGGGATCATAAAGAGCGTAATGCCTCTCCGCCAGTTCCTCGCAGTAATACCCTTGGGCTCGGCTCGCATCTTTTCCTCCTCTCGCTAGGACAGGAGCCAAGATTTCCGGGCGCCCGGGAAATTCAAAACGGAGAGGAACGCCAAGGAGTGGGTTGTACCGGCCGAGCAAACCTGCATTGCAACACAGCCCGCTTTGGATTTCCTGACCATACCCATGAAGGTTGCCTCAAACAGGACGCAGAGAGGCAGCCATGCAAAAGAATAAGTCAAACCCTCGAACCGCGCGGCTTTGCTTCGTTGGCGATATCATGCCCGGCCGCAAGATCTCTCGCGCCCTGCGTGCCAACCCCGGTCACGATATCTGGGGCAGGGCGCAATCGCTCCTAGTCTCGTGCGATGGTGTGATAGCCAACCTAGAGTCGCCTATTACCGAACATGGCGGCCGGTGGCGCGAAGGAATGAAAGCCTTTCGTTTCGCCGCCATCCCAGAGATTGGACCCGCCCTAAAGGACGCCAACATCTCCGCCCTTACCCTGGCCAACAATCATATCCTCGATCACGAGGAGACGGGTCTAAGAGATACTATCGAGCTGCTCGACAAACTGGGCATTAACCACTGCGGTGCCGGCAAGAACCTAGAGGAAGCTTGGCAGCCTGCTTGGTTCCAGGCAGGCGACGCATGCGTCTTGATGATCAGCTTCACCGACAACATGCCTGAATTTGCAGCCCAGCCCGGAAAGGGCGGCACAGCATTCATGAGAGTTGGTGAGGAGCCCCATCAGCTTGCCTTGATTGAGGCACTGATCCGCAACGAAAGGCGGAACGGGGCGGACTGCATCATCCTTTCGCTTCACTGGGGCATTAATTTGAGGCCTGGGCCGTCCAAGCGTTTCAGGCGGTTTGCACGCCAAATGATCAGCTTGGGCGTCGATATCGTCCACGGCCACTCGGCCCACCTGCTTCACGGCATCGAGCTCTATCAAGGTGGTGTGATTCTCTATGACACCGGTGATTTCCTCGACGACTACTGGATATTCCCCGGAATTCGAACGGATCGCGGTGGGGCTTTCATCATCGACCTGGAGCGCGGCAAACCGCACCGAATCGAGTTTCATCCGATCAAGCAACAAAGGCTCGCAACGGATTTGGCCGAAGGTGCGGAGGCTGAGCGCATTCTAGAGCTGGTTCAGCGCAAGAGTGCAGCTCTCGGCACACCGCTGCAACGAAGCGGTCAGAAACTTGTTGCTAACGTGGGCGGTGCTTGGACAACCGCATCATCAGGCGATCTTTTCCGTCTCCCCCCTGGCGCTTCCGTACTGAGGGAGGACTCCAAGTGACTCGCGCAACTCTCCGAGAGCGGAATTATCTCAGCCTCCTGACTTCACAAACCCTGGGGTCGCTGAACGATAATCTTTTCAGGATCGTGGTCTCTCTGCTCGCGGTTCGCACAGTATCCAGCGAGAGCATAGGTGGCTATCTAACCACCACTACGCTGGTTTTCAGCTTACCCTACCTGATCTTCTCACTGCCCGCGGGGCGCCTAGCCGACGCTTGCTCGAAGCCAGTACTGCTGAAATCTATTAAGGCGGCGGAGATTGCTATCATGTCGCTCGCTCTCATCGCCTTCTTGAGGTTGGAAATAGAGGCGAGCGAGGAGGCGCTCTGGATCTTACTGTTTGTGCTCTTCCTCATGGCCGTGCAGTCGGCTTTCTTCAGCCCAGCCAAGCTAAGCTATCTTCCCGAGATCGTGCCTCACCACACTCTAACCAAAGCCAACGGCGTCATGGAGCTATGCCGCTATGGAGCATTGATTCTTGGCACAGCCCTTGGCGGCATACTCCTCGAACATTGGGCTGACAGTCTCCCCCGCCTGGGTGTGGCAATGATCGTGATCGCGGTGGCCGGCTTCCTTTTCATTCTTCTGCTGCGACAGAAACCCGGCTCCGCCGGTCGCGCGCGGTCAACTTCCTCCCAGGTCAACCTGAAAAGAGGCTGGGAGGCGATTCGCAAAGGTCAGCATCTGACGCTCGCCGTTCTCTCCATGGCCTTGTTCGAGGGGCTCGGCACTCTTGTCATGTTATCGCTGCTGCTGCTGGCAAAGGAAGATCTCGCAGTAGGAGATGATGCAGCCGGCGCAATGGCTGCGGTGCTCGGATTGGGGATAGGTGTCGGCAGCCTGCTGTCGAGTCCGCTCTCAGGCCCAAAAATCGAGGTCGGTCTGACACCAATGGCGGCTCTCGGGCTTGCGACCTGCCTAATACTCATGGGCATTCCTGACAGCGGCTTTCCAGTGATGCTCGGACTCTCACTCCTGCTGGGTATATTTGGAGGTATCTATCTGGTGCCTTTCTGTGCCTGGATACAGCACCATCCTCCCGCCGAAACCCGTGGCATGGTCATCGCTGCCAGCAACTTCATCAGTATGGCCGCCGTCCTCTTTGCCTCTCTTTGGCTTTGGATTCTCCACGACCTGCTGGCGATTGATGCTCGCGGAATCTTCTTGCTCGCTGCGGCTTGTATCTTGCTGTTCACCATAGGGGCGCTAATTTCCAGCCGAAGCTATCTTCGACGGCTGAAGCTTTTTGCGAACTCTCTGCTGAATCTAAGACTCTCTATTGAAGGAGTGGAGAATCTACCCGAGCGGTCACCGCTGGTGTTGCTCTGCCCGTATCCGCAGCAAAATCTTCCCGATCTGATCGATTACTGCTTCGACCGGCCGACACTGCATCTCTCTCAGACAGGCGCGACCTCATTTGAAGATATCGTCCGCCTGCTTGGCGCTGAAGATTTGTCTG
>JARRJC010000105.1:0-2095 GCA_037379885.1 Limibacillus sp. | reverse complement strand
CTTCTGGATGAGCGCGGGTGGTAGTTTGCATGACGCTAAAGGCGATCCAGCGGCCGGCCACCGGGCGACAATCGCTCCGCGTACCGGACAAGCTCCGGCGCCGCCGGCTCATGTTCCAACCTTTTAGAGAAGCGCATACTGCCTGAGGACATTGTGATGAAAAGCAAGTTTATCCTGCTCGCGATCACTCTCATGATTCTCTTTCCTCCCTGCAAGGCATTCTCGGAGGAGAGGCTCCTGCGCTACGACATCATCCATGGCCTTTTTGGAGACATCGGGGAAAGCAGCCTCGTCATTCACCGCGACCTCGGCAGTGTCACTGTGGAGACGTCAGTAACTATCGAGGTGACCGCCTTTTCTCTTCCGCTTCATGTCCAGAAGACAAAACGGCGCGAAGTCTGGTTGGACGGGCGCATCGTCAGCTTCCAGGACAGAACCGATGAGAACGGCAGCAGCACCACATTGGATCTTTGGCAGGAGAACGGTGCCCTGCACCTGCTGCGGAACGATGGCTCGAGAGCGATTTTACCCCTCGACAGTCTGCCGGCGAGCCCCTGGTCGCGCGATGTCTTGGAGGCAGAGCGCGTTTTCGCGCCTGAGAGTGGGCGCCTGATCGCGGATCACTTTCGAGAGACCGGCTCGCACCCGGCAAGTTTTAAGGGCAAGGCTTCATGGCTCCGCTGTGCCCAGCTTTATGACGGAAAGACCCACCACTTCTGTTTCGCCAAGGACGGCCTTCTGGCCGCAGCAATCATCGACCATCCAAGCGGATCAATCCGTATCCTGCGGAAAGGCTATCGTCTCTCCAAAAACGCGATTGGCACGGAAATTTCCGAAGGCAAGACAGATCCGGACAGCCAGGCCTCGGCGCGCTGAACTGCAAGTTAGGAGCCTCCATGGGGCCGTGTCCCACCGGAGATCGGTGACGGAGAGTGCTTGAGAGACGGGCAGTTGTCAGACGACGGCCCGTTCCACCTCCTGGGTTTCAGTGAATACTGGACGCCTCTCCGACGCACCAAGCAGGGAAGCATAGCTACCCAGACGGCGATCGATTTCCAGCATATAGAAGGTCGGCAGCGAATCGCTTTCGCCTTCATGGAAAGCCGAGAAGTCCGGATCGGTCAGGAGCTGATGGTGAATCTGCCGCAACTCCCTCAACTCCCTAAGCGCCGCATAGCTTCTCAAGCCATGGATGAACTTGATCGGCAGGCTCTGTCGTGTCGTAACGCGACGCAGCCAGGCCGCAGGAGCGACCAGAGTCTCGTGGATGCTGATCAGGTGGCGATAGTATTCCTCTGCGGAGTAGTGCCTGGGCTTGATGGCCAAGTAGGGATTGTAATAGAGGGCGAAGGGCATCGCCCTCAACACGCGGTCTTCGGCACAATAAGAATCGTATAGCGGCGTTCCACCGAAGGGCGTTGGTATGTTTATTGTGGGCCAGATTTCAGGGGTACGCGTGATGAACTCCTGGGTAAGCTTTACGGGTTCATCTCCCCTATCGTCCTCCGTACCAAAGAGGATATTCGCCTGGATGCCCGGCACGAAGCGTGAAAGCTGATGCATATGCTCGACGACCTGTTCCAGCTTCTCGCGACCGGACTTTCCAACCGCTCCCGACTTGTTGGAGTAATCAACCCACGATTCGATCCCGGGCGCGACGTAGACACATTTCGTGTCGCGGAGTCTCGCGAGGCGCGACTCCTTCAGGATCGATAGGGAACTCTCCATGATGTATCCGTTGCGCCTATCCGCCGGGATCGTCTCTATCAGATCCATCGTTTCATCAAATCGGACGGCAAAATTGGGATCGTGATAGCCGATGAGCGCTCCCTTGAAGTTGCGCGAGGTGTAGTCCAGGTCTTCGCGCACCTGGTCTGCCGGTAAGGGCTGGTACTTGTTGTTCCAATCGACGCAGAAATTGCAGCTATAAGGACAGCCGACGCTGGTCAGCATCGGGATGATCGTGGTCAGACCAACACGCCCGTTGATGAGGCTGGACGCCTCGATCTCTTGATGGCGTTCAGCGACGCTTGGAAAGCTTTCCAGTCCCTTATGGCTCGAGACGATGCTCGAAAGCGCAAAATCACCCCTCAGG
>JARRJC010000104.1 GCA_037379885.1 Limibacillus sp. | reverse complement strand
TAAAAAAGGAGGTCCGATATAGTGCGCAAGAATTTTGTCCTATTCCTCGTGACTGCGCTGCTCGCCATCTTTCAGCCCATGACTGCGGTGTCCCTGAGGGCGGCGGAGCCTCTCACGCTGCTGCTCGACTGGTTCGTCAATCCCGACCACGCCCCCCTGATCGTCGCCCAGCAGAAGGGCTTCTTCGAGGACGAGGGGCTGGAGGTCACGATGGTCGAGCCCGCCGACCCCAACGCGCCGCCCAAGCTGGTCGCCGCCGGTCAGGCCGAACTGGCCATCACCTATCAGCCCAGCCTGCATATCCAGGCGAGCCAGGGCCTGCCCCTGACCCGCATCGCGACCCTGGTCGCAACGCCGCTCAACTCCCTGGTGGTGCTGGAGGATGGACCGATCAAGGAGATCGCCGACCTGAAGGGACGCAAGGTCGGCTTCTCCGTCGGCGGCTTCGAGGATGCCTTGCTCTCGGCGATGCTGGCCGAGGCCGGGCTGACGCTGGAGGACGTGGAGCTGGTGAACGTCAACTTCTCCCTCTCTCCAGCGCTCCTCTCCGGCCAGGTCGCGGCGGTGATCGGGGCCTTCCGGAATTTCGAGCTGAACCAGCTGGAGCTGGAGAACTCAAAGGGCCGCGCCTTCTACGTCGAGGAACACGGCGTGCCGGCCTACGACGAGTTGATCGTCGTGGCCCGCAGCGATGCGCTCGGCGATGCGAAGCTGAAGGCCTTCCTGCGCGCGCTGGAGCGGGCGACGGCCTTTCTGATCAACCACCCCCAGGAAAGCTGGGAGGCCTTCGTGTCCTATAAGCCGGGGCTGGACGACGAGCTGAACCGCCGGGCCTGGGCCGACACGCTGCCGCGCTTCGCGCTGCGTCCGGCCGCGCTGGACAGGGGCGCCTACGAGGAGTTCGGCGCCTTCCTTCTGGAGAAGGGGCTGATCGACAGCCTGCCGCCGCTGGAGAGCTACGCGGTCGAGCTGCGCTGAGTAGAGGAAAGGCTCAGCCGCCGGCGATCTGTGCGGCCTTCTTGACCATCACCTCGGCCTGCTTGATCGAGGCGATGTCGATGAGACGGCCATCGAGCTGAACCGCGCCGCGCCCGGCGGCCTGCGCTTCCTCCATCGCCTCCAGGATGCGCTTGGCCTTGGTGACTTCGGCCTCGGAGGGGCTGTAGACCTCGTTGGCGAGGGCGATCTGGCTGGGGTGGATCGCCCACTTGCCCTCGCAGCCGAGCACCGCCGCGCGGCGGGCCTGGGCGCGGTAGCCCTCGTCGTCCTTGAAGTTGCCAAAGGGTCCGTCGACCGGACGCAGGCCGTTGGCGCGGGCCGCAACCACCATGCGCGCGATGGCGTAGTGCCACATGTCGCCCCAGTGATAGAGGCGCTCGTCGCCCTCCTCCTCGGCATCGGTCAGCACGCCGTAGGCCGGGTTCGGTCCGCCGATCGAGGTGGTGGCCGCCTTGGTCGAAGCCGCGTAGTCGGCCACGCCGAAGTGCAGCGACTCGTTGCGCGGAGAGGCCGCGGCGATCTCGTGGATGTTCTGCATGCCGAGCGCGGATTCGATGATCATCTCGAAGCCGATCCGCTTCTTGCGCCCCTTGGCGGTCTCGATCTGGGTCACCAGCATGTCGAGGGCGTAGATGTCCGCCGCGGTGCCGGCCTTCGGGATCATGATGAGGTCCAGGCGCTCGCTCGCCTGTTCCAGCAGGTCGACCACGTCCCGGTACATGTAGTGCGTGTCCAGCCCGTTGATCCGGACCGAGAGGGTCTTTTCGCCCCAGTCCACGTCGCCGATGGCCTCGATGACGTTCTTGCGGGCCTGCGGCTTCTCGTCGGGAGCGACCGCGTCCTCCAGGTCCAGGAAAACCACATCGACGTCAGAGGCCGCCGCCTTCTCGAAGAGCTTCGGGTTGCTGCCGGGCACGGCGAGTTCGCTGCGGTTGAGACGCGCGGGCGCCTCCTTGACGGTGGTGAAGCTCATGAGGGTCTCCTCAGGGAATATTAGAGTCAGCGCATGCTGCGCCGCGGAATCCTGATCCCAGGGAATAGCAAGCCTAGCCCTCGTCGAGCAAGCCCTTCGCGAGCGGATGATGATCGCCCACCAGCCTGCGCAGACGCTCATCCAGCACGTGGGTGTAGATCTGCGTGGTGGAGATGTCGGCGTGGCCCAGCATCTGCTGGACCGCGCGCAGGTCCGCGCCGTGGGCCAGCAGGTGGCTGGCGAAGGCGTGGCGGAGATCGTGGGGGGAGACCTTCGCGGGCGCTATCCCGGCGTCGCCCGCCAGACGCTTTAGCAGCTGGGCGACCCGGTCGCGGGTCAGGTGCCCCTTGGCCGAAGAGGCGGAGGGGAAGAGATAGGGCGAGGACTTGCGCTTGCCCAAGAAGGCCTGGCGCAGCGGCAGGTAGTCCGCCAGGGCGCGCCGCGCCGCCTCGCTGAGCGGCACCATGCGCTCCTTGTTGCCCTTGCCCCGCACCAGCAGCATCCGCGGGTCGCGGGCCGCCGAGGAGACCGGCAGGGTCACCAACTCCGTGACGCGCAGGCCGGTGGCATAGAGCAGCTCCAGCAGCGCCAGAAGCCGCGCGCCCCTGGCGCCCTCCATGTTGCGGGCGGCCTCCAACAGCGCCTCGACCTCCTCTTCGCTCAGGACCTTGGGCAGCGAGCGGCCCTGGCGCGGGCTGTCGATCAGGCTCATGGGGTCGTCGGCGCGGACTTCCTCGGAGAGCAGGAAGCCAAAGAACTGCCGCAGGGCCGAAAGACGCCGCGCCACGGTGCGCGCGGCCATGCCCGCCTGCTTCTCGCGCTTCAGGAAGGAGCGGATCGCCTCGGTATCCGCCTGTTCGGGCGGCAGCCCCCGTGTGGCGAGGAAAGCCTCCAGGTTCTCAAGATCGCGGCGGTAGCCCTCATGCGTGTTGGCCGAGACCCCCCGCTCGGAGATCAGCATCTCCAGGAAGCGTTCGATGTGGGGGTTTCCGGCCACCGTTGAGCGCCCGTCAGATGCCGGCGTTCAGCGCCATCTCAATGGCGAGGGCGCGGGCTTCGGCCGGCAGCCCGACGGCGCGCAGAGCCTGGAGCACGGCCTCCGCGATCTGCGGATGAACTTTGCGCGTGCCGTTGGGGCCGAGGGCGAGCGCGGCGAGCAGCAACGTCTCTCCGCGCCGGCCCGCCAACGAGGCGTCCCGCAAGGCCGGCAGGTTGGTGAAGTCCGGGGTCACCCCCGAGCCGTAAGGCTTGCGGGCGAGACTCTCGGCCTCGACCCGGCCACCCATGCCCAGCGCCCGGAAGCTGGAGGTCAGTTGGGCCTGCATGTCGGCCAGTTCGCCCGCCCCCTCGTTGCGGGCCAGCGACCAGGCCATGAGGCTGCCGTCCCAGTCCGCCGCCCCGTCGCCCGCCATCAAGGCGTAGGGCCAGAGCAGCGTCACCGAGGCCTGGGCCTGCGGCGAGGTCACCGCTTCCCGGCGCGCCAGCTCCAGCCAATCGGAGGCCTGCTCGTAGCGGCCCAGCGCATAGAGCGCCCGCCCCGCTGTGGAAGCAAACCAGGCCAGGTCGGGCCTGGGCGGCAGGGACTGAACCTGTCCGGCGAAGGCCGAAGCGATCGCCTGGAAC
>JARRJC010000103.1 GCA_037379885.1 Limibacillus sp. | reverse complement strand
GCCGTCTCCAACGCCGTAAGACGCGCGCGGGCCGGGTTGCAAGTCCCGAATAGGCCGATCGGCTCCTTCCTGTTCCTGGGGCCCACCGGCGTCGGCAAGACCGAGCTGACCCGCGCGCTCGCGGAGTTCCTGTTCGACGACGAGAACGCCATGGTCCGCATCGACATGTCGGAGTTCATGGAAAAGCACGCCGTGGCCCGCTTGATCGGCGCGCCTCCGGGCTATGTCGGCTATGAGCAGGGCGGATCGCTCACCGAGGCCGTGCGGCGGCGTCCCTATCAGGTGATCCTCTTCGACGAGGTCGAAAAGGCGCACCCGGACGTTTTCAACGTGCTGCTTCAGGTGCTGGACGACGGTCGCCTGACCGACGGTCAGGGCCGCACCGTCGACTTCCGCAACACCTTGATCGTCATGACTTCCAACCTCGGCTCCGAGGTGCTGGCCAACCAGCCCGAGGGCGAGGATTCGGAGGCCGTGCGCGGCGAGGTGATGGAAGTGGTCCGCCGGGCCTTCCGGCCGGAGTTCCTGAACCGCCTGGACGAGATCCTGCTGTTCCACAGGCTGCAACGCTCTCAGATGGCGGCCATCGTGGAGATTCAGTTGGAACGCCTGCGCGCGCTCCTGGAAGATCGCAAGATCACCCTGGATCTGGACGACAAGGCGCTCGCCTGGCTGGGCGAGGCCGGGTACGACCCGGTCTATGGCGCGCGGCCCCTGAAGCGCGTGATCCAGCGGCGGCTTCAGAACCCGCTCGCCTCCATGATCCTGGAGGGGCGGATCGCCGACGGTGAGACCGTCAAGGTCAGCGCCGGCGAAGACGGCCTGGTGATCAACGGCGAGTCGGTGGAAACGGAAGAGGCGGCCTGACCGGGCCGCCTCTCACCGCTGCGTTCTTCGTTCCGGGGAGACTTAGGAAGCGGGAACCACGCCGCAAGCCACGCGTGCGCCGCCGCCGCCGAGCGGATTCGGCTCGTCGCGGAAGTTGTCGCCGTTCGCATGGATGACGATGGCGCGGCCGCGCGCGTCGGCTAGCGTCAGGCGCGGGGCGACCAGCGTGTGCTTGGTCGCGGTCGCGCCGTCTTCATCGATCTGCACGAAGAGGATCGGCAGGTCGCCCAGGTGACCCTCGCCCGAGGGGCCCTGATGGCTGCCGCTGCCGCTGGGGTCGTAGTGACCGCCCGCGCCAAGCGCGGCGACCATCTGACCGTCCTTTTCCATCGCTTCGCAGCTGCCGTTCTCATGCAGATGGAAGCCATGGGGGCCGGGAGAAAGGGTGTTGGCGAAATTGACCGCCAGGTTGAGGCCGGATTTGCCGTCCTTCATGGTGATGGTGCCGAGCGGATCGCCCATGCCATTGGCTGAGACGAGGTGCATGTCAACGACCACCTCGCCCTCCTGAGCAAAGCTCGCATTCTGGGTAAGGGCCGTCGCGCCGAACGCCGCCACTAGGGCGAGCGCGGCCAGAGCGGGGGTCTTCGTCATTCTGAGGGATCCTCCTTCGACGAGCCCGATTAGCCGGGCTGTCGTTGGGCGCGGAGTATAGTCCCCTAGCTCACCGAACGCTCATGCAAAGACGGAACGTCCAGGGGGCGGCGCTATGCTGTGGGCGCAGTGCTGTGGGTGCAGTGCTGTGGGCGCGCTGGCCAAGCGTTTGGATCAGCAGTCTCCGGAGCCCTGCTCGATGGGCGCGCCCTCGCTACCGCGGCAATCCTGCTCGCCCTCGGCGACCTGGGTCGCGCCAAGGCTGAGCTCGGCCAGCTCCTGCTCGATCTTCGCCCGCTCGATCTGGAACTTCTCCAGGTCGGCCCCGGCGAGCACCGTGCCGGTCGGCAGCTTGATGTTGCGCGGGTTGACCTGGGTGCCGTCGACCAGGACCTCGTAGTGCAGGTGGGGGCCGGTGGAGCGGCCGGTGGTGCCCACGTAGCCGATGATCTGACCCTGTTCCACGCGCGCGCCGGCGGAAATGCCGCGCGCGAAGCCCTTCAGGTGGGCGTAGGCGGTCTGATAGCGGCTGTTGTGGCGGATGCGGATGTAGTTGCCGTAGCCGCCGTTGCGCCCGGCCACCACGACCTTGCCGTTGCCCGCCGCATAGATCGGCGTGCCGGAGGGGGCCGCGAAGTCCGTGCCCTTGTGCATGCGCGAATAGCCCAGGATGGGATGCTTGCGCATGCCGAAATGCGAGGAGAGCCGCGCCCCGTCGATGGGCGTGCGCATCAGCGTGCGGCGCACCGACTTGCCTTCCGGGTCGAAGTAGTCGGTCTCGCCCTCTTCGGTGGTGTAGCGGTAGTAGCGCCGTTCCTTGCCGCCCAGGATCAGGCTGGCGAAACGGACCTCGCCGGTCTTGGCGATCTCACCGTCCTTGTCGTAGAGCAGATCGTAGACGACTTCGAAGCCGTCCCCCTTGTGGATGTCGCGCTGGAAGTCGACGTCGAAGGAAAAGACGCGGATCAACTCCATCAGCGTGCCATGCGGCATGCCGGCGGAAAGGCTGGCCTCGTAGAGAGAGCTTTCGATGGTGCCGCGTCCGTACTCGGCGCCGCGCGTCAGCTCGCGCGGCTTGGCGAGCGCCACGAAGGAACCGCTGTCGCCCCGGTCGACGGAGACGTCAGTCTCGGGGTCCGGCTGCAGGACGAGGCTCATGAGCGACGCCGCCTCCGCCTCGTCGCTGAGCGCCACGGTGATCTCCTGCCCGGCGCGCAGACGGCGCGGCGAGAAGACTTCCTCAAGCGCGGTGATGGCTTCATAGGCTTCGCCCCGGGCGATCCCGGCTTCGGTCAGGAGACCCATGAGCGTGTCGCCGCTCTCTACCGTCAGGGTCTCGGTGCGCAGCGGGTCCTCGGGCAGTTCCTCGGTCGTCAGCGCCACGACCCCGCCGTCGAGGTCGCCTGCCTCTTCGGCGGCTTTGCGCGTCACCGCGGGCTGCAGCAGCGCGGCCTCCTCCATGCCGAGCTTCTCGGCAGGGGCGGCTTCGTCAGCGGGGTTCGAGAAGACGGCCTCGGCTTCCGCTGTCGGCGCCGTCAGATCGGCGGCCAGCTCGAGGGACTCGGGCTGGGGCGCGCTGTCGGCGGCGAGCGGTTCTTCGGGCAGGACCTCCGGCTCCGGCGTCGCAGGCTGCTGTTGCGCGGCGCCGGCCTCGGCAAGCTCGACCGTGGGCGCCGCTTGCGCGGGCGCCTTGTCTTGCGCGGGCGCCTCATTCAGCACGATCTCGCGGGGGGCGGGCTCAGGCGCGCTGCTGCCCTGCATGTAGCCCAGACCGTACCCGATCATGGGAAGCGTCAGGAGCGCGCCGCCAAGCGCAATCCTTCTAAAGACTCGACGGCGCGAATCCGGATCGATCTGCATGAACGTCCCCTTGGTCTCTCGGTTTGGCCTCTACCGGCGACGGCCCCCCACCGGGCCACGCAGACAGTCTGGCGCGAGCTCGGTTAGCACGGGATTAACAGCCCGCTCCGAACTCCTTGAAACAGATTGTTTAAAATGCGGAATTCCTTGAATCCTGTCAATCAAGATGGTGAGCAAGAGGGCGAGCGCCCTCGCGGCCCGCCGCCGCGGTGCTTTCGGTTGCCAAAGCGGTCGTCAAAGCGGTCGTCAAAGCGATCGCTGGGGCGGGAGGCGGCCCAGGGCCGGGAG
>JARRJC010000102.1 GCA_037379885.1 Limibacillus sp. | reverse complement strand
GCTCAGGCGGGTCAGGAACCCATGTCCCAGCCGTAAAAGATCAGAAGACGATCAAGATCGAAACAACCACGCACAACAATGATGGCGGTGGGGTAGAACCAACAGCGCCACCGTCTCCAACGAACCAGCCAGCCTCCTCAGCAGGAGGCACCGCCTCTGGATCGGATGGTGGCACACCACCTCCGAGCTCGGCGACTGTCCAGCCGGCGACTGGAACGGGCGGCGTAACTCAGTCCGGGGCTGGTAATGCGCCGCCTTCTGCGACCTCAGCCACGGTCCAGCCCGGTGGAACGACCGGCACCAGCCCCTCTGGCTCGGACACGGCCGCGCCGCCTCCAAATACTGCGACTGTCCAACCGGCGACTGGAACGGGCGGCGCAACTCAGTCCGGTTCTTGTAATGCGCCGCCTCCAGCGACCTCAGCCACGGTCCAGCCTGGTGGATCGACCGGCACCAGCCCAACTGGCTCGGACACCGGCACACCACCTCCAAGCTCGGCGACTGTGCAGCCAACCACTGGAACGGTTAGCGCAAGTCAGTCCGGGTCTGGTGAGGGAGCGCCTTCACCCGCTGCTCCCGCGAACCGCTTTGCGGTAGATGTCGATCATGGTGAAAAGGTAACAGGATACGATGGCCACATCGTGCCAACCGATCCGCTGCACTCCCCAGCGCTCGTGCCGCACCTCGGTGTCGGGTCTGGCGAGGGCTTCGTTGGAAATGACACGTCAACGTTACCGTCGCGAATTCAACCCATAGGACCAACCGATATCAGCGAAGGGAAATTTGCGAGCCCTGCAGATGGATATCGGCACAGCGGCGAGGGCAGCGTGGGACGCACAGGGGGCCAAGGCGACTTGTTCGTCCACGTCCAAAGGCACGCCGGAACGCCGCAATACAACACCCACGTCCCGCCGAAGCCTGGTAAGAACTACGTGCCAGGGTACCGCGCTTATCTCGTCTCTGATGATGGCAAAGTCCGTTCTTGCGTCATGTCCGGAATGGGCAGGCGCACGGTGATCAATCAGTTCGGGCAGTCGGCTTCCTACGGCCACGCTGAGACGATCCATTTCAGGTCGAGCTCCACAGCCCACCTGCCCAGCAATCACCAACTCGCCAGCCGATGCTTGATCTCAGTGCAGAAGGAGGAGTGATAAAAGTTTTGAGTCTGACTGCCAATGGTCAGCATAAGCCCTGAATTGTCCGCTAACAGCCAAAGCATACGTTTCGGCGAGCAGGTCTCTTAAGTCTGAGAGGCAAAGCACGACCGAAGAAGACGCGGCAATAGGGAGCAACCTCAGCACGAAGCATTCTACAATCGATCAACCAGATTCGTCGTGCCGTTTAGGTTCAGATTGCAGCCGCTACTAAAGATTCGCCTTCTCGAATCTAGTCTGAAAGATCGCGTGGTAGAACCAAGCATTGCGGATAGCCGTAACCCCAGCGCCAGGAAAGGCCCGAGCAGGGACCGCCGCCGGTCCTGACGGCGACGTAAATGGCGTCTGCGATGGTCTGGTAGGCCTTGCGGACTGAGTCGGGCTCGACCGAGTTAGACTCCACGATCGCGGCCAAACGTTCTTCGCCGGTTTCTAGCACGCACTGCCTCAGGGCTTCGTCAGCGGCCAGGCGCGCCAGAAAGCTTTCCTTGGCGTCGAGGCTCGGACCGCCCGAGTGGTAGAGGCGGTCGTGAGAAATGCAGCACCCCTCCCAGGGGGGGACTTCGCCGTGTTCTGCAGCAAAGGAGGGAAGCCAATCGGCCACCGCCATCCAGCCGGCGGAAAGGCCTCCGCTGCAACCGTCCGTCTTGAAGTCCTCGAGCTCCGTGTCTTCGGCGCTGCGAACCCGCGAGAGCGCGCGGTGCGCCGGGAGTTCGATCAAGAGCAGCCCTCTACTTCGCCCCGATTCTTCCACCTCTGTCTCTTGGGCTTCAGCAGCACTGGGCACGGGCAGCGCGGCGCACAACAGGAGGAGAGCCACCGTTCTAGGGAGATTGATCACGGTACTCTCCAACGGGTAAGGAGAGGCCGATTCGCTCGGCCAGCAACAGCAAAAAGCGCTCTGGCAGGCTGAGGCTGGCCCGCACGGCCAGAACCTCCCTCGCGAGCGCCGGCTCATCTGTGATAATGCCGCTCACGCCCATCGAAAAGGCCGCAGACATTTGAAGCGGATCGTTGACGGTCCAGAGATAGAGCTTCTTGCCCGCTTTCTGCGCGGCCGCCGCCAGGCCGCGGTCTGCCCGTCCAGCATTGATTGCGATGAAGTCTCCTTCAAGTTGCGTGAGATCGCCCACTGCCGTGGCCGCGAGCACGCCGGAAGGCCAGTCGGGCCGCAGCGCCAGCATCGTTTGCACAGCGGGATACTTGAGCGACATGGTGGCGACCTGGTCGCTCATCCTGGCCTCCTCGACGATTGCGATCGTCTTCGCTTCGAGGTCGATGTCGTGGCCGTAGTATTTTAGCTCGATAAGAACCTTTGCCCGGTCCCGCACGACTTCCAGGACCTCCCGCAGCAGGGGGGTTCGTTCAGATGCATAGGCCGGATCGAACCAGCTGCCGATATCGATGGCTTCCAGGTCCTCTTTGGTCGCATCCCACACTTTGATGTCCACTCCAGCGAGCTTCATGAAGTCACTGTCGTGGATCACGATCACCTCGCCATCGGCGGACTCTTGGACATCTATCTCCACCCAGTCGGCGCCGTCTTCCAGGGCTTTGCGGACCGATGCCAGGGTGTTTTCCGGGCGCGAACCGGCCGCTCCGCGGTGCGCGATGATCTCAACATCGTCCGGCGCCACTTCAAGTTTCTTGATCAGAAGGGCGCCGAGAGCAAAGCCAAGCACTACAAGGACAGCCGCCGCGCCCAGTAAGAGTCTTGGCGAAAGCATGCGAGTTGCAGATGCGGTTGCGTCCAGGGCTTCCCGTCCTTCACCGAAGCGGCGATTCAGCATCTCCGCCAGGGCTCCTAGCGAGATGGCGGCGGCGATCAAGTCGGCAAGTGCCCAAAGCGCTATGAGGATCAGGATTAGCGATAGGGCGGTTCTCAGATGCTCCAGGAAGAGCCCGGGGAGGAATTGTAGCAAGATGGCGAAGACTGCCGCTACAGCGCCGGAAACGACTAAACGCAACCCCAGCCAAACCAAAACATCTCCGAACAGGGCGCCGCGCTGGCCCGCCATCCTCTCCCGGCTCAAAGCGAACGATCTCCAAGGGGCAACCTGCTCGAAGATGACGAGATGAAGTGACAAGGCCCAGGTAAGCAGTTTGCTCACGAGCAGCACTGTCATGACCAGCAGGAGGAAACCAGCGATCAGAAGCGTCAATAGAAACTCGGGGGGCCTTTCCGCCAGGTAGTAGTTTATGTCATGGCTACCGATCAGCAGCTTGGCCACGATGAATCCCGCAAGCAGGAAAGGCACCATGATTGCCAGCGCACGGGCAATCAGGAGGGCCGCGTAGACCAGGAGGGCGGGTAAGCGGTGGGCAAGCAGGTCTGCGGTCGCTGCGATCGAAGAGAGGGCCCCGCCCCGGCCAGATCGCAGGTCGAAAGTCATCGCCGCCAGTCCGACCACAGACCCGATCAGCAAGATCGAGAGCACAAGACAACCCGCGGCCAAGCCCAAGGGCGTTAGAAGGAATCTTAGTCAGTCCTGATCTGTCAGGGCCGACTGGCCTGAGAGACC
>JARRJC010000101.1 GCA_037379885.1 Limibacillus sp. | reverse complement strand
GGCCAGAGGTGTTCTTTGACGCTGATCAATCGACGCAACCCGCTGCCTCCAACAGTCCTAGACCAAACATATCCTTCGACTTGCCGGCGATCGCGCGTATGAGTCCGCTATTAGCCAATAGCGGACATATCTTGATGCATGCAACGCGCCCGCTACATGGTGATTAAGTAGTTCTTGTATGTTCCGGCGCCTGCTGCTCAAAAGGGAAAAAATACTGTGAATTCTTAGTAAGCGGGAAAATCAGAGGTCAAAACTAAGCACCTTTGACGCACTCGATCAATTCCACTGGCCCTTTCCCTTTTAACTCGACCATACCCTTTGATCTCCCCTCAAACGCGTCGTGAAGGTTCCTCCAAACGGAGGAACTGACGAGAACACTGTTTGGCTCAGCGTGGCTCATAATCCGAGAAGCTGTATTTACAGTGTCGCCCCAGATGTCAAAGCTGTAGTTCTTTTGTCCAATTACACCGCCGACTAGCGGGCCCATGTGGACCCCTGCTCGTATCTGCCATCCAGAAGGATGAGCTTTGACGCTTTCAACCATCTCTAATGCGGAACGGACGCTAGTGATCGCAGGGTCCTCCACATATTGAAGGAGCCCGGCCGTCGCCATGAAAGCGTCACCGATCGTCTTGATTTTCTCCATCCCGTTATTCAGAGCGATTTTCTCAAATTCCCCTACCAAGCCCTGCAAATGGGAAACGACCGTTTCCGCCGGGTGGTCGTCGCAATAGGTCGTGAAGTTAACGACGTCGCAGAAGAGAACAGCTACATCCTCAAAGTGCCGAGGCCTGACCGTATTTGTAGATTTAAGCTCATGTACGGCTGAGGCAGGCAATGTTGCATGAAGCAGCTCATCGACCCTCTTCTTTTCGAACTCTATCTGCTTTAGATAGCCTTCCTGCTGATCGCGCAGCTTTTTCTTTTCAAGACTTGCGCGGATCCGAGCCCGCAACAACGCGGCATTGAATGGCTTCGGCAAATGATCTTCTGCACCACCTTCGATGCAGCGCACGATGCTTTCCATCTGATCATCCGCTGAGATCATGATTACCGGGATACTCCGAAGTCGCATATCGGACTTCATTCTTTCTAGCGTCTCGTATCCGTTGAGGACCGGCATCATGATATCCAGAAGCACGAGATCGACACTTTCCTTTGCCAGGATATCAAGTGCATTCTGCCCATCGGTGGCTATCAAAACCTTCTCATAACCCTCCCGCTTCAGCCGCCGAATCAGGGTATAGCGGTTGTCCTCATTGTCATCGACGATCAAAAGCGCGGGTTGATCGTTGCTCATTCCGTGGGTGCTTCTTTAATGAGCCGCTCGATCTTGTGGAGCAGCCTTGGCATGTCGACCGGCTTGGTGTCGAAGTCATCACAACCCGCTTGTTGTGCTCGAGTCCGGTCTTCCTGCATTGCATGAGCTGAGAGTGCAATTACCGGAATATTCTTGGTTTCCACTTCTGACTTGATCCTCGCGATCGCCTCCCAGCCGTCTAATACGGGTAAGCCAAGGTCCATGATGATCAAAGCTGGAGATTCGGATTGCGACATGCGGACGCCTTGTTCGCCATCAGACGCGACAACAACCTCATAACCCTTTCGGCTGAGTCGCTGGGTCAGCATGTAGACGTTATCCTCGTTGTCCTCAACGTAAAGAATCTTGATCATTCAGCCTCTCGACTAGCAGCAGTTATGTGTTTGGTACCAAGAACAATCGCGATCAAGCATGGCTAAGCCCTTCGATCCGCGTCACGAGCGCCTTCATATCAACTGGCTTAGAGAAAAAGTCATCACAACCCGCTTCGATCGCTCTCCGTCGGTCCTCAGCCATTGCATAGGAAGAAACGGCGATAATTGGGATATCCTGCGTCTTTGGCGCTGCCTTCAGCAGCCGCGTTGCTTCCCAACCGTCCACCACCGGAAGATCAAGGTCCATCAAGATCACCGTTGGCTGCTCGGATCTGGCAAGTTCAAGACCCTTGCCGCCATCGCGCGCAATGAGCACTTCATAACCCTGCTTTCCTAGACGCCGCTTGAATAGGTAGATGTTGTCCTCGTTGTCTTCGATATAGAGAACCTTCAGCATCATACACCTACATTTGCCGACTCATGCTTGGCTACCTCAGAAATCATGCGCCGCATCTTCTCGAGCAGATCATCTCGGCTAAGGCCACGCTTCTGGATAATCGTACGGACTCCGCCGTTCAGCCGTAGATGGTCTTCCGGCGTCAAATCTGCCGCCGTTAGCACCACGACGGGGATCGAGCGGTGATCGCTTGACTGACGTAGCTGTTCAAGGAACTCGAACCCGTCCATCTCCGGCATCAAGATGTCGAGTAGAATCAGATCCGGCTTAGCGCTCTGAAGAGCGTTTATCCCGATTTTCCCATTTGCTGCCTCGGCTACTTTCCAACCACCCTTGGCAAAAATTCCCTTAAGCACGCTTCGTGTCTGTTCGTCATCTTCGATCAGCAAGACCTCAGGTGTCCTCTCCTGAGTGTGATAGCTCGCAAGGAGCCGCTTGAGCATCTCCCGGTCGATTGGTTTGGTTAGGTACTCAGAGGCGCCCAGTGCGAGCCCTCGCTCAGGTTGATCGAGCATAGTCACCATGATTACGGGGATGGCTGAGGTCGCGGTATCGGATTTGATCTGCTGCAAGAAATCCCAACCGTCTACCTCGGGCATAATGATGTCCAAGGTAATGACCGAGGGATTGAGGCGTTTCGCCAACTCGAGGCCTTCTCGACCATCTACCGCAGTGACTACATCGTACCCTTCCTTGGCGAGCATAACGCGCAGCAACTCTCTGGCTGTGCTGTCATCATCCACGACTAGAACCCTGCGATTCCGTGAGGACGCTTGCTCACTCACTGGAGCCTTCTCTTTTAGCGACGTATCCTCGTCTGCCTCAGCTGCGACAATTGCTCTACGGGGAATGATTAGATTGAATGTTGACCCTTTGCCGAACTCGCTTTTTACTTGAATATCGCCGCCCATCATACGTGCTAGGCGCCGGCTGATAGCCAAGCCTAATCCTGTCCCGCCAAAACGGCGGGTGGTCGATGTGTCGGCTTGGCTGAACTCTTCGAAGAGTCGGCCAATTTGTTCGTCGCTGAGTCCTATGCCTGTGTCGCTTACTGCCACCTCAAAAGTGTCATCGATAGGTTTCACGTCGATCTCTACACGTCCCTGCTCCGTGAACTTGCAGGCATTGCTGAGCAGATTCAAAACGATCTGACGCAACCGTGTTTGGTCCGCCGTGATAACGCCCAAGTCTGCTGGGCACGTCACTGAAAGAACGTTGCCATTCTTTTCGGCAAGCGGCCGGACGGTGGTGGCCGCTTCTTGAACTAATAGATCCAAATCAAACTCTTCGATATGCAACTCTAGCTTGCCGGCTTCGATCTTGGAGAGATCCAATATTTCGTTGATCAAGCTCAGAAGGTGCTTTCCAGCGCGCAAAATTCTTCCCAGTGGATCTACAAGATCGTCATTCCCCAACTCCTCCACGTCCTCTATCAGCATCTCAGTAATACCGATGATTGCGTTCAAGGGGGTGCGGAGTTCGTGGCTCATGTTGGCCAGGAAGCTGCCATCGTCAGTCTTCCGCTCGCTTATACGGATCCAACGGCCGTCGCTGCGTTGCTGAAGGTGCGTCGGGCCCGGGTTCTTATGGTGCTCAATTCGCTCATTGAGCCATCTTTCCGGATCATCAATTGCGTCCTTTATTAGCCCTCTCTCGGTGGCTTGGCGGATGATGCTTTCAAAGGATATTCCCGCGGTAATTAGTTCTCCCATACCGTGATACAGCAATTCCCTATAGCGGGCGTTGCAGACAACCAATAGATCATCCGGACCGTAGAGCGAGAACCCTTCAGAGATGCTTTCGATGGCATGTGATAGCTGCTTTTGCGCACGTTCAGCATTGATGGTAGCGGCGGCCAACTCGCGTGTACGCTCCTCTACCCTTTGTTCGAGTTCATCCCTAGCCTTCCGCAGGGCCTCCTCATCAGCCTGTTGACGCTTTTGCATTTCATTGAACGCCGATACCACCGTTCCCATTTCGTCGCGGCTCGCCCAATCCACGGGCGTGCGCCGCCCTTCCGTTCTTGCCCGGTTGATTGATTGAAGCAGCCTTTCAAGCGGGAGACCGATGGTCCGTTTGTGCGCGATCATGGCGGCCGAAATAATTGCGATCATAAGGAGAGCCGCCAAGCCGATTGCAATCCAGCGCCGCGCGCCTGAGTCGGCAATGATCTGAGAATCACTCAGGGCGATAGCCAAGCGCCCAATCGTGATTCTTTCGTTATCGTATTGATAGATAATACTCTTTTCGGCAAAAAACTCGTTCTGCTCGATCTGCTCGATATTCCCAATTGAGGCCACTAGAATGCCACCGTCGTCATAAACGGCTGCGGCCAAAACATCGGGGTCAATCTCAAGGGCAGAAAGGATTAGCTTTATTTGATCATCGGCCACATTCCAAAGAGATTCGGAGATGACAGCGCTTTGGATCGCGACTAGCTTCTCAAGTTTGCTGAAGAGCTTCTCCTCCGCCGAAATTCTCGCCGTGTACTCGACGATTCCGAAAACGGCAAAGATCGACAACAATACAAAAGGAACAATCAGAGATAGAAATTTTGCTCTGATAGAGCGGAATTCAAACGCCCGGCGCATCATCTATGCCGTCCCTTTCCAGAGTGCCGCAGGGTGACTGCTGGTCTCATCAATCGGGGAATGAATTCGCGAAATAATCCTCAGCCACACGATCTGGATCGATCTGCTTCAAACCGTTATTAAACCGCTCGAGCATTGCCCTTCCCGCCTCATCGTCACGAAAGCAGAGATAGAGTGTTTTGTCCTCCAAGGGTCTTTCGTTGAACTGGAGCTTGGTGCGGTAACCTCTCAAACTCGGTTCTGTCGCCTTCAGGTACTCCAGAACGAACTTGTCGATAACAACGGCGTCAATGCGCTTGCGCGCGAGCTTCTTCAAATTAGTTAGATCGTCGTTCGACGGAATTGCGATGACCCACCCCGTACCAACCTTCTTGTCCAACTCGTCGGTATTCGCATATCCCAAGACTGTCCCGATTTTGAGCTGCTGCTCTCCCAGAGAATCGACAGTGTCCCAAGTGATCGGAGCGTCTGCATGTTCGGCAAACCCGAGTGGGCCACTGCCGATTGGCTCCGATGCAACGAACCCGTCGCGATGGCGGCAATGGTATCCAGGATAGTAAGCGATCACCTCACCAGTGCCCTTTAGCGCTATATCAATAGCTCGCTTCCACGGGCGATATTCCACCGCGATTTCCATATCTATTTTATCGAATGCCGCCCGCACCACTTCTGTAGTGGCTCCACCACTGGGTAAGTCGCTTCCAGTATAAGGAGGCCAGTCTAAGGTGGAGAGGGTTACCTTCCCATCTGCAGAGGCGAAAGTTGCTGCACTCAGAAGAGCGGCCGCAAAGGCCAAGGTTCTCGCTGTCCAGAAGTTCATTTTCTATCTCCCTGTCTAAGCTTCTCACACTCACCAAGGATGAGTCTTCTCGTTGCTCGTCTAGTTGTTCAGGCATTCACCTGTTTAGAGGTTCAATTAATGCTTACTCAGTTCCGGAGACCATATCGCTTCTGAATACCCTGATACTCAGGAGTTTTCTTAAACGCTCTCAGCGCCTCCGAAAAACGGATGGCCAGATCGCTGTGGCCTGGTTTCCGACTAAAGAACAGGTAACCGGGCGTTTCGTCCAAGGTCGGAAGTAAGGGTCTTATGGTTTCCGCAAGATCCATTCGCCTTGCGTCGGCGAGCAGGGGCAAGCTGCTATCCAGCACTGAATCAATACGGCCCAAGGTCAATAGATTCAGCAAATTGTCGCGATTGTTTGTCTCTATTCGGATTGCGCCAGCGGCCTCCAAATCATCATCAACACCGGCGAAGGTATAGCCCTTGATCATCCCAAAGGATTTGCCTTGGAGTTCCGAGAAATCAGAGGTGGTGAGCGGAGAGTCGACGCGCACGAAAAGGGTGGCGTCATAGTAAAGAAGAGGCTCTTGAGGGTAGTGACTGTAGGCGGCTCTCTCGTCCGTCTTCGTGCCACACAGGCCCGCATCCACCTTTTTCTCTTCAACCGATTTAAGAACGCGCACCCATGGGTACCTCTGGAACTCAACCTGGTCGCCCATCAAGCGGACCGTGCCGGAAACAATTTCTGGACATGGCCCTGTCGGAATACCATCAACCCAAAAATAGTAAGGTGCCCAATCTTTATCCTCCACAGCCACTACTATCGTCTCAGCGACCGCGGAAAAAGGTATGATAGCCAAGATTAATGCAGCCGCAATTTGGCCAACAAATCTGCTCCCAAAATCATCCATAGACGTTCTCCCAATAACCCATCTTATTTGAAATGTTGACGTGGGTACATGCTTACGACTGGCGCGCTTTTTGCCATGGAAGTGAGACGGAAAAATGGGGCTTCGTTGAAAGTCCGCTCATAGCCAATAGCGGACATCCGGAACGCTACGTTTCACTCGAAACTCCCAGCGATCCTCGTAGCGAGT
>JARRJC010000100.1 GCA_037379885.1 Limibacillus sp. | reverse complement strand
AGGTCTCATAGCCCGTCGCTTCAGCGAACGCTCGATACTGACCAACCGTAACTTCGGTGCGATCGATTTCAAACCCGTCGATGGGCTGCATGTCCGCAAGAGCTGGGCTGGCCAACACCAGCGTTAAGAGCGCAAGGCGTCTCATCTGTACCCCCTTACGGATTGATCCTTTTCGCGCTCACTGAACTATCAGGAATTTCGTTCAGTCAAGCTGAACTTGGAATGTCCGCTTCTAGCTAAAACGGACATCAACAGCGGCATAGCCGAGAAACTCTTGAGGCAAGTCAATGCATGTGCCTGCCCCTTCGATACTTTGAGATATCGGATGAGGGAGGATGACATGATCAAGAAAGTTCTTATTGCTACGGACGGCTCCGGCCACGCTCAGAAAGCTGTTACATTCGGCGCGGATCTCGCATCTAAATACGATGCTGAAGTAGTACTACTGCACGTGCTCCTTCGGGGAGAACTCTCCGAGAACCTTCGTCACATGGCTGAGGTCGAACATCTCTTCGCGGAGGGTGGCCGACGCCTGCGAGAAGCATTCTCTTCAATCCCGCAGGGCCGCTGGCCATTAGAAATTATGATCCCGTCCGAAGGGATATCGTCGGAAGGCGAGTTGCTTCATGCTGTTGGCGAGCAAATCCTCGACTATGCCGAAGATCTAGCTAAAGAGCGTGGAGCATCAAAAATCAAGAAGCGGATTGAAGACGGAAATCCCGTTACTCGCGTCCTGGAGACCCTTGAGGCGGAGGATGCCGACCTGCTCGTTACGGGTGCAAGAGGCCTGTCTGATCTAAAGGCGCTGATGGTTGGCAGCGTATCGCACAAGCTATCGCACATGGCGCCTTGTACCTGCATTAGCGTTCGGTAACGCGGGTTTGTAGGTGGTTCGCAGAACCTAAGGTACTAAGACCGCAGCCCCTTGAAGTTTACCATCCCGAAGGTCGCTTAGTGCCCGGTTCGCTTCCTCAAGTTTATAGGGGGTCACTTCGGCCTTAACGCCTGCCTTTTGGGCGAGGTCTAGGAAGTCTTCACCATCGCGTCGCGTTAGATTGGCGACTGATTTAATCTGCCTTTCACCCCAAAGGTCGGCATAAGGAAAGCTTGGGATATCACTCATGTGAATGCCGCCACAGATGACGCGGCCACCCTTGCGGACAGCTTTGAGCGCGATAGGCACCAAGCTTCCAACCGGCGCGAAGATCAAAGCGGCGTCCAGTTCGGAGGGAGGGCACTCGTCTGATCCTCCAGCCCAAGCGACCCCTAGGCGGCGGGCGAAGTCCTGTGCAACGCGATCGCCAGGGCGCGTCAAGGCGTAAACATCGCGGCGCTGCCAAACAGCAATCTGCGCCAGAATATGGGCAGCTGCGCCAAATCCATAAATACCGAGACGCTTTGCGTCACCTGCCATGGCGAGACTCCGGTATCCAATCAGACCAGCACAAAGGAGAGGCGCCAGCGCCACCGGATCGGCTTTCTCTGGCAAGGGAAAAACGTAATCCGCGTTAGCTACGCAGGCCTCGGCAAAGCCGCCGTCAATCGTGTAGCCGGTAAAGCCCGGCTTATCGCAGAGATTCTCTTCGTGTTTTCGACAGTAGGGACAGGTTCCACAGGTATGACCCAGCCAAGGAACGCCAACGCGTTGGCCTGCCTTCAGTCCACTCACTTTTGATCCAACGGCGCTGACTCGGCCTACGATCTCGTGTCCGGGAATGAGAGGCAATTTTGGAGCCTTGAGATCATGATCAACAATGTGCAGATCTGTCCGGCATACGCCGCAGGCTTCGATCTCAATTTGGACTTGATTGGCCGTAGGCTTGGGCGTTTCGATCTCTGAGAGCTGGAGGTCGCGGTCTAGCTCGTTCAGTACCATCGCCTTCATGATAACTCTCCCATTTCTGAGCGACCGAAACACGGACCTAGCAGGCCCGCCAGCGGCGCATCTTTCTTCGTGATCCTGTCCAAGCTGTATTCACAATGGGGGAGCGGCAAAAGACAGTCCTTGATCCGAATCAAGACTGGTTCGTCCCTGTCTCCTCTTCCTCGGTCGAGCCAATTGCTATTAGCCTCTGCCGAAATGAATTAGCTCCAAGGACGTCCTCAAATGTGTAGATGCAGGACGCCGCTCACGTGGGTCGCAGATCTGTCCTGCCATTCGAAAAGGGAGAAGTCACTTTAATAAAATCCAACATATAACGTTATAGCTTCGCAGCCCGAGCGATAACGTCAGCACTATCTTTTACTACTCTTCGCCCTTCCTCTATTGCCTCTGACGCTCGATGAAAATCAATGACCGACAACTTGGAGAGGTGGGCATCAAGCAGTACATGAGGCGGGTCTCCTGCAAGCTTCGCTCGACGTATGCCATCGGTCATGATGTCGATAGAAGCTGCTAGTACATCCAAGTACTGAGGCCTTGGTTCTTCCTCTCTCTCACTTTCAAGAAAATCTTTAAGCACATCTGGTAGATGCGGCAGTCGCTCGCTCCAAGTTCTCGAAAGCGTGGGCAATTCTTCTTTGCGCTCTTCCCAGAACGTACCGTCGAATCGGCCGTTTGGATTGGCAGCAATTACGACCTCTGCACCCAAAATCCGGCAAGCAGTAACCGGCAGAGGATTGGTAAGTCCTCCATCTAGAAACCACCTGCCTTCGATCCGGTAAGGGCTGATCATGCCAGGAAGGGCGACCGAGGCGCGGACGGCTTCTGCAAGATCCCCCTCTCTCATCCAAACATCCCGACCCGTTGCCATGTCCGTAGCTACGACAGCGAGAGGTATGGGCAAATCTTGAATCCGGTCATGCTCCACCAACCGTCGAATAACGCTCAGAATCTCGCCACCTTCAACAAGCCCACCAGACGATGGCTTTATGTCGAGCATTCCGAAAAAGTCCCGCGCTGTTAATTCCTGCGCCCAGTTCTCTAATTCATCTAGTGCTCCACCCGCGTAGATTGCTCCTACAAGAGCACCCATTGAAGCGCCCGAGATCACGTCTGGCTTTAATCCCATCGCATCGAGTTCGCGCAGAATCCCGATGTGACACCAACCTCTTGCGCCACCACTACCAAGAGCTAGTCCAATTTTTGGTCGCTTCTTTTCGGCCATATTGGATTCCTTTCGAGGCGCTTATTGTGCGGCAGGCAACAGATGCAGGCTGTTTGCTAGCATAAGGATAGATATCTGCAGATCCGAACCGTTTATTGAGAGCACTAAGCCTACGTCTGCCTCTGGCTATAAGCAGGCCTCAGCCTCTGAATTTTTGATGCGAAGGCTCGATTGCTTCAGGTCTAGTGTGAGTATGGCGGACTGATCCCTTTTTTTGATGGCACAGCCGGATAGCCCGAGAGGTCACATGACAGGGCGATACGAGAAAAAGCGGGATTTCCGCAAGACACCGGAACCCAAGGCGGGCGGCAAGGCGCCTGCCAAGAAGGGTTCCCTGCCGCGTTTCGTTGTCCAGGAGCACAACGCGACCAGCCATCACTTTGACTTCCGTTTGGAAATAGGCGGGGCGTTAGTCTCTTGGGCCGTGCCTAAAGGGCCCTCCACTGACCCCGCGGAAAAGCGTTTGGCCATCCGAACGGAGGACCCTCCGCTGGACTACGCCGAGTTCGAGGGCGTGATCCCTGAAGGCCAATATGGTGCGGTTTCCGTGCTTATCTGGGAACGCGTGTATTTCTAGAACAAAACAGAGCAAGAAAATTATGCGGGAGATAAGAAAGC
>JARRJC010000099.1 GCA_037379885.1 Limibacillus sp. | reverse complement strand
CGAATGGTCTCCCCCTTGTTGATCCGCGTGTTGTAGAGGTTCCAGAGTTCTGGGCGCTGGCGCTTGGGATCCCAGCGGTGGCCGGGCGCGCGGAAGGAGAAGATCCGCTCCTTGGCGCGGGACTTCTCCTCGTCGCGGCGCGCGCCGCCGAAGGCCGCGTCGAAACCGTACTTGTCGAGCGCCTGCTTCAGCGCCTCGGTCTTCATAATGTCGGTGTAGGCCGCGCCGTGGGTAAACGGCGAGACCCCCGCTTCCTTGGCTTCCTTGTTGGTATGAACCAGTAGCTTCAGGCCCAATTCCTTCGCCGTGCGGTCCCGGAACTCGATCATCTCCCGGAACTTCCAGGTCGTGTCGATGTGCATGAAGGGAAAGGGAGGCACCGCCGGATAGAAGGCCTTCAGCGCCAAGCGCAGCATGACCGAGGAATCCTTGCCGATGGAATAGAGCATCACCGGGTTGGCGCACTCGGCGGCCACCTCGCGCATGATCTCGATGCTCTCCGCCTCGAGACGGTCCAGGTGGGTCAGGCTGCTGCCGGTCGAAGCGGTCATGGCTGTCCTAGGGTCTATGGAATCGGCTCGGAGGCGCTAGGCGGCCTAGATATAGGAAAGATTTTTGGAGGTCAAAGACCGCGTGCCAGCAAAACGGGAATTTGATGGCCGCGGGTCTCACAGGCCGTGATAGTCCCGGTACCAGGCGACGAACTTCGGAATACCCTCCGCGATCGGCGTCCTGGGTCGAAACCCGAAATCGCGGGAGATCGCCGCTATGTCGGCATAGGTCGCCGGAACGTCGCCGGGCTGCATCGGCAAAAGCTCCATCTCGGCCTTCCTTCCCAGGCTTTCTTCCAGAAGCGCGATCATGTCCAGCAACTGCTCGGGCTTATTGTTGCCGATGTTGTAGAGGCGGTGCGGCGGGCCCTCGCCGGATGCCTCAGGCGCCTTCCCGGCGACGGCGAGCACGCCCTCCACGATGTCGTCGATGTAGGTGAAGTCGCGGCGCATCTCGCCGTGGTTGAAGACCGGGATGGGCTCGCCCGCGAGAATGGCCTTGGTGAAGATCCAGAGCGCCATGTCGGGCCGCCCCCAGGGTCCATAGACGGTGAAGAAGCGCAGGCCCGTCTGCGGCAGCCCGTAGAGGCTGGCGTAGGACTCGCTCAAAAGCTCATCGGCCTTCTTGGTCGCCGCGTAGAGGGAAACCGGATGGTCGACCCGGTCACTCTCGGAGAAGGGAAGCTTCTTGTTCCCGCCGTAGACCGAACTGGACGAGGCGTACACCAGGTGCTCCAGCCCCTCCAGGTGGCGGCAGAGCTCCAGCACGTTGGCGTGGCCGACGAGGTTGGAGCGCACGTAGGCCCCTGGATTGGTGAGCGAGTAACGCACCCCGGCCTGAGCCGCCAGATGAATGACGCGCGTCGGTCGGCCGAGGGAAACGGCCGCTTCCAGGTCGGCCATCTCGGCGATGTAGCCTTCAAGGAAGGAGAAGCCTTCCTGCCCCTGAAGCCGGGCCAGGCGGTCGCGCTTCAACTGCACATCATAGTAGTCGTTTAGGTTGTCGATGCCGACCACCGCTTCGCCGCGCGCCAGAAGCGCGGCGGCAACCTCCGAGCCGATGAAGCCGGCCGTGCCGGTGACGAGCGTTGTCATGGCCCCTCCTTCCTCACAGGCTCCAATAGGTGATGCCGGACGGCAAGTCCGAAGGGTCGAGCGCGGCGCGCAGGTCCATGACCACCCCACCGGCCTTGAGGCAGGTCAGCAGCTTTGTCGTCCCCTCCAGATAGGCCTGGTGGTCGACCGCGAGGATCAGCAGGTCCAGTCCGGCAAAAGCCTCCAGGTCGTCGCAAGGTCGGCCGAACAGGGCTTCGACCTCCCCCTCGGCGGCCAGCGGGTCGTGGATCAGTGGAGTGAGCCCGAAGGCGGCGAGTTCCTCCACCACCTCCACGACCTTGGAGTTGCGCAGGTCCGGCACGTTCTTCTTGAAGGTCAGACCCAGAACGCCGGCGCGCGCCTCGCCCGGTGCGGGCCGTCCGCTGGCCAGCAGCAGCTTCACCGCCTTGCCCGCCACGAAGGCCGCCATGGAGTCGTTGATCCGCCGTCCGGCCAGGATCACCTCGGGATGATGGCCCAGCGCCTCGGCCTTGGCGGTCAGGTAATAGGGGTCCACGCCGATGCAGTGACCGCCCACGAGTCCGGGCGTGAAGTCCAGGAAGTTCCACTTGGTGCGCGCCGCCGCCAGCACGTCGCGCGTGGCAATGTCCAGGCGCTCGCAGATCAGCGCCAGCTCGTTCATCAGCGCGATGTTGATGTCGCGCTGGGTGTTCTCGATCACCTTCGCGGCCTCCGCCACCTGGATGGAGGCCGCCTGGAAGACCCCGGCGGTCACCACCTCGCCATAGAGCGCGGCCATGCGCTCCGTGACCTCCGGCGTGGAGCCCGCCACCACCTTGGCGATATCGGCCAGCCTGTGCGTGCGGTCGCCCGGGTTGATCCGTTCCGGCGAATAGCCGAGCGTGAAGTCGCGGTTGAGGGCAAGGCCCGATTCCGCCTCCAGGATCGGCAGGCAGACCTCCTCTGTCGCCCCCGGAAAGACCGTCGACTCGAAGATGACCAGCGCGCCCGGCTGCATGGTCCGGCCGACGGCGGCGGAGGCGCTCTCCAGTGCGCTCAGATCCGGGCGGCGTTCCCCGTCGATCGGGGTCGGCACCGTCACGATGAAGATCTCGGCTCCGGCGAGATCGGCCTCCCGGTCGGTCAAGGTCAGGTGGACCGCGGCGGCCAGTTCCTCTTCCGTGACCTCCAGCGTGTCGTCGCGGCCCTGCTTCAAAGCCTCGATTCGCGCGCTCTTGACGTCATAGGCGGTCACCGGGTAGCGCGCGGCGAAGGCCACGGCCAGGGGCAGGCCGACGTAACCCAGGCCGATCACGGCCAGGCGCGGAGTCCGCGCTTCGGATGGGTTATCGCTCACGCTTTCGGTTCCTCTCGCGATCAACTCCCGCGCCTTTTATCCTGTTCGGCGGCTTGCGGCCAGAGCCAAGGGAGATGCAGACTTTGCAAGGCCACTCAGTTTGCGGCTATCTTTCCGGCCCTCGCACGGTCGGGCCTCTTGGGACAGTCATGACACTGCCGATTTCCGTCTTCATCATCGCCAAGAACGAGGCTGACCGCATTCCGCTCAGCATCCGCTCGGTCCGCGATTGGGTGGACGAGGTCATCGTGATCGATTCCGGGTCCGAGGACGAGACCGTGAAGGTCAGCGAGCAATTGGGGGCCCGCGTGGTCTTCAACGAGTGGCCGGGCTATGGCCCCCAGAAGGTCTTCGGCGAGGGCCTCTGCCGCAACAAGTGGCTTTTGAACATCGACGCCGACGAGGAGATCACGCCGGAGCTTGCCGAGGAGATCAAGGCGCTGTTCTCCAGCGGCGAGCCCCCGCTGGAAGGCTACCGGCTGCCGATCCTGCCGATCCAGGCCGGGCAGACCTCGGGCCATCCCTGGACGGCGCGGCACAAGCCGGTACGGCTCTACCGCAAGGACAAGGCCGGCTTCAAGGACGAGCTGGTGCACGACTCGGTGGTCCTGCATCCGGGCGCGCGCAGCGCCAAGCTGAAGGGCATGGTCAAGCACCGTTCCTTCCGCTCGCTCTGGCACCATGTCGAGAAGACCAACTTCTATTCGAGCGCCCAAGCCGAAGTCCTCGAGGAAAAGGGAAAGGCGCCGGGCGCGCTCATTCTTCTGACGATCCCGCTCCTGGCCTTTCTGAAGGCCTATGTCCTGCGCCGCGAGTTCGTGAATGGGACCGACGGAATCGTCAACGCCCACATGTACGCCTTTCAACGCTTCATCCGGCTGGCCAAGACCCGGGAGCGGCGGCGCGTGAAGGCGTCCAAGGACGACCGTGCTTCATGAGCG
>JARRJC010000098.1 GCA_037379885.1 Limibacillus sp. | reverse complement strand
GGTCGCTGAGTTGATCGATTGGCTCATCAAGGAGACTGGGAACCTTGATCGAGAAAGTTCAAGATTGAGCGAAGGCGTTGAAGCATCTTGAGTGGCTTTCCGCTATTAGCCAGAAGCTGAAAAAACGGGGCTTCTCCCAGAAGGTTCACGGGTACCACTTGAACTCCTCTCCCTGAATCATGAGAGGAGGAAGGCCGCAATGATCACCCCAACGATCGCCGTCGGAAGGCTTAAGAGCATGCGCCCACGTAGCTTGGGCTTCTTCTGCAAAGTGCGGTTCCGAGGTGAGAAGTTCGGCTGCACAACGGTTGAATACTCATCCAAAAGGTCGAAGCGGGACATGATTGCCTCCCATGAACTGAAATCTGAGTTGGGCAATGGTAAAAACACGAGCGTGAAAACGCCGGGAGCCCAGCGTTAAACGGGGCGTTAAATGTGACGCTTGCTGCGTGAATTCTTCTCAGCCGTGATAATCTTTTTGGACTTATGGCGACTTGGCTTTGTTTCTCGATGACCAAATCGATTGAAAGACGGCTGAAGATAAGGCTTCTGGGGCGCTTCGAGTTGATCGCCGCGGATGGAAGCGTCCACACGCCTACCCCAAGCAAGACAAGTGCCCTCCTTGCGCTGCTAGCTGTTGAGCCAGGCAAGCCCATCAGCAGAAAGCGGCTGGCAACACTCTTGTGGGGAGACCGAGGCGAGGAGCAGGCGCGAAACAGCCTTCGGCAGGCTATTCACTCCCTCAAGCAGGAGTTTGAAAGCTTGGACGTGGAGGCGCTGGAAGCAGATCGAGACATGTTGCGCCTGATTCCAGATTCCGTGTCCGTGGATTTAGCCAAATTTCAAGAGAAGCTCCGCCAAGACAAAATCCAAGAGGCATTAGAGCTCTATAACGGTCCGCTACTAGACGAATTTTCAATTCGTACTCCTGGCTTTCAGAACTGGTTGGAAGAGGCGAGGCGGAACCTTGACGACCAGGCGATTACTCTTTTGGAACGCGCATCGGATCAGACGCCCGGAGCGGCGGCCGTAGCTTCAGCGAGAAAGTTGCTCACCTTAGATCCGCTTAGAGAATCGAGTCACCGCACTCTAATGAAAGCCCTTTTGCGTGCAGGAGAGCGTGAACAAGCGCTGCGACAGTTTGAGGCGTGCTGCAATCTTCTTCGCGATGAACTTGGAATTAAGCCTGAGGCAGAAACAAGGGCCCTCTATGAGCAGATTGCTGCAGCTGAGAGCCCGATAGAGCCATCCTTCAGCCGTGGCATTCCCCTGATCGCTTCCTGGCGTGACCAAAGAACTTCTTTGATCGTGATCCCTCTCCAATCTCTTGCTGGCGGGGATGAGGGACAGATGCTCGCGGAGGGAATTTCTGAGGACTTGATAACAGAGTTGGCCCGCTACAAGCACCTCTTCGTGATCGGGAACAGGATCAGTTCTCTCTACCGGGGACAGCAGGTGAATTTAGAAGACATACGGCGCGATCTGAGCGCGGATTTTGTAGTTGAGGGAAGCGTTCGCTTCTTAGACGACGCGGTCCGCGTTTCCTTAAAACTCATAGATACAACTACAGGGGAGACTGCATGGGCTGAACGTTTCGATCGTGTGGTAACGGCAATTCTCGAACTTCAGGACGAGATAGTCACTGCAATTGTCGCCCGTCTTTCTTTCAACTTAGACGAAGCCGCGAACCGGCAGCGTCAACGTGACCAGAAGGCTTCGGGCTCCGCCTACGCACTGTTTCTCAAAGCTCGGTTCGCATGGCGCGATGGGAGAGAATCAGAGGCGCTGGAATTTGCCAAAAAGGCCATTGAGATTGATCCCTCTTATGCCCGGGCGCATGCGTACGTGGCGTATTTCTACGCCTACAGTGGCTTTAGCCAATGGCATGACTTGCCTGACAGAGAAGTAGACCGCCGAGCGCGCGATGCTTTGGGTAAAGCGCTTTCCTTGGATAAGAGCGATCCCTTCATACTGCAACGCGCTGCAATGACGCTGCTCATGTTGGGAGAGTCAGACGAGGCTCTGCGCTATGCGAACATCGCACAAGAAGTTAGTGCCTGCGACAGCGAGATCCTGATCATTCGAGGTCTTATCCTCACATGCTGTGGTCGCTACGACGAAGGTGTCAAAATGCTGGAACGGGCGGTCACCCTCGAGAGACGCCTTTCACCTGGCTGCTTCTGTGCCTTGAGCGAGGGAAAACATATGAGGCGAGACTACTCGGGCAGTTTGTCAGTTCTCGATCAGCTGATTGACCCACCCTACTACATCAAACTTATGAAGGCTGCCAACCTCGCGCGTCTCGGGCGTATTGATGAGGCTAAGAGCATAGTGGCCAATGCCCCACGTAATTTTGATGCAGTACAGTTCGCAAAATCTGAGGCGCGGATGTGCGCCGACCCCAAGGATAAGATGCACTGGCTGGAAAGCTTCCGACTTGCGGGGGTGGACGTCTGACCCTTGCGACGAGAATTGGCTTACATTCTCGTATGTCCGCTTCTAGCCATTAGCGGACAGGGGGGTTCGATTTCTAGGTGCCCTCGATCACCCGAATGTCGCGCATCACGCCAAGGCGCGGAAGAACCTTTTGATAAACATCGCTCTCAAATGCTCGAATTGCGGCGTCCGTGCTTTCAAACTCGACCACCGCAGATCGCTCCACTTGACCGGCCTCGAATGTTTTAACCGGCATCCCCCGAGCAATGAATTTACCGCCCATTGCCTCTATCGCAGCCTTTGCTTCCCCTGCATATGCGGCGAGGTTTTCATCTGCTGCAGCTTCTCTATAAAAGACTACGAGATATCCTTTTGGCATCGGACGGTCACCTGCTTCCTGTTCCAGATCGAACGTGGCTGAGTTCAAGACTGGCTCATGAGCGCAAGCGATCCAATCCGTTTTTGCTGTCCGCTGCTAGCCAATAGCGGACGTAGCAGTAGAGGAATTGTCTAGCCTAGGCGAAGACCTTACCGTGATTTGCGCTCATAAATCGGGAGACCCATCATGCCGGGTGAGAGTTTCAAGGCTGCTGCCGTGCAGGCTTCTCCGCTTTTTCTAAAAAGGACGGAAGCGACTGAGAAAGCGTGCCGATTGATTGGTGAGGCTGCAAAAGGAGGCGCCCGGATCGTTGCATTTTCTGAAGCTTGGCTAACCGGTTATGGCGGTCACGGCTGGGTCGAGGAGAATGGGCCCGAGTGGTTCAATTTTGCGGCCCGGTACAATGAACAGGCTGTAGACGTTCCCTCGCCGACAACGGACCGCCTGTGCGAAGCCGCACGCGAGCACGATATCGATGTGGTGATGGGTGTTGTCGAGCGAGACACCCGCACTCGTGGGACGCTCTATTGCACAATTCTATTCATTGGCCGGGAAGGCGAAATCATTGGCAAGCATCGCAAAATGAAACCCACAGGCGGCGAACGCCTGCAGTGGGGCGAGGGAGCGGGTGACACTCTTACGGTCTATGATCGCGGCTATGCCCGAATCAGCGCGTTGAATTGCTGGGAGAACATCTTGCCCTTGCCCTGTTTTGCGCTGATGGCTCAGGGAACGGAGTTGCATATGGCGCTTTGGCCGGGAGAAGAAATGGCTTCTGCCCCGGAAGGACCAGGAGGCTTTTGGCCGCGCCAGCACCTTCATTCCCGCGCGTTCGCCTCATCTGGCGCCTGCTACGTCATGTGCGTTGCGGGCTTTAACAGCCAGAGTGATATCCCGTCGGATGTCCGGGATTACTATTCAACGCAAAACGGCGACAGCGCCATCATTGATCCACGTGGTGAATTCGTCGCTGGACCTCTTCATGGGGAAGAAGGAATTCTGTTTGCCGAGATTGATTTGACGGCCGTCCGCGGCGCAAAGGCCGCGATGGACAGCGCCGGCCACTACTCACGGCCGGATGTCTTTCGTCTTGACGTCAAGGGTAAGCGAATCTTTGGTGATGACTGAATGACCCATAGGTCATTGCCCTCTTTGATGACCGACGCTTTACCGCGAGCGTAGCTGATGGCCTCTTATCCG
>JARRJC010000097.1 GCA_037379885.1 Limibacillus sp. | reverse complement strand
GGCCGCCTGTAGCTCCTCACACTGTCCGGCTAGACGGAGATGTTTCATCGACATCGTTCTCACTCACCCATTTAGGCAGAGGAGGCCGGCAGAATTATAAAGGGGCATCAGACAGCTCTGTTTTCGGGTTTCGGCTTTGGGTCTAGCCCGTTTTACTAGTGCTGTATGCCAAGAATGCAGGTAGCAGCACTCTAGGAGATAGGCTGCTAACATACTGATTATGTTGCTTTTTTATTGCGAATCACCGGCCGAGGGGGTGACCATGCCTCTGTGGCTTTAGCAGAGCAGGAGCACAGAAAGGCATGACCGATCTCGAGTTGCAGATGAAGGACTACCGCCTGACGACCGCGGAAATTCTCTATCAGCTTCCCGATCATCCCAGCCTTCTACAGAGCTACATCTGGCAGGACTACGATCTCGCCCCGAAGTTTCCGCGCCTGAAGCACTTCCTGGACTTCTGGGAAGCCAACCTGGACGGCCCGCTGCATTCCGTCACGGTGGCCAACGTGCCGATCATCGGCCCCGGCGAGGCGCGCTTCGCCGACGCGCTTTTGACCCTGCAATAGCAGCGCCGCCTCCCCGGCGCGGGCCAGCGGGCGGCATTCCGCCGCGCACCCTTGCGGACGCGGCGCTTTCGGCGTACCTACCCGGTTGTTGAGAAACCTCCCTGGCAACGGAGCCGGACGCAGCAAGGCGCCATGACCTCCTACAGCTACTACACTCCCCACGCCTTCGAGAGCCGCGGCGACCGCGGCGTCGGCCTGTGGCTGCTGTTCACCGCGGCGATGATCTTCGCCATGGCGGTGATCGGCGCGATCACGCGCCTGACGGAATCGGGTCTCTCGATCATGGAGTGGGCGCCGATCTCCGGCGCGCTGCCGCCGCTCAGCCAGGAGGAGTGGGAGCGGCTCTTCGCCCTCTACAAGACCATCCCGGAATACCAGCTGGTCAACCAGGGCATGACGCTGGCCGACTTCAAGGAGATCTTCTGGTGGGAGTGGGTGCACAGGCTCTGGGGCCGCCTGATCGGGCTGGTCTACGCCGTGCCGCTGGTGATCTTCGCGCTGCGCGGCCGCATCGACCGGGAGCGGCTGCCGCACCTACTGATCGTGCTGGCGCTGGGCGCGCTGCAGGGCTTCATGGGCTGGTACATGGTGGCAAGCGGCTTTGCCGAGCGCGACGACGTCAGTCAGTACCGCCTGGCCCTGCACCTGGGCCTGGCGCTCTTCATCTACGCCTATGTGCTCTGGCTGGCCTTCAGCTTTCTGCGGCCGACGCCCGAGGGCTCGGCGGAGGGCGGCGGGCTGAAGGCGCTCTTGGTGCTGCTGGCGCTGCTGATCGCGGCGACGCTGGTCTCAGGGGCCTTCGTCGCCGGGCTCAACGCCGGCTTCATCTACAACACCTTCCCGCTGATGGGCGACCGCCTCGCGCCGCCCGAGTACGCGGAATTGAGCCCCTTCTGGCTGAACTTCTTCGAGAACACCGCCGCCGTGCAGTTCAACCACCGGGTCCTGGCGGTGGCGACGGTGCTGGCGGCAATCGGCCTCTTCCTCGCGTCCCGCTCTCCGGAGATTTCGCCGGCGGCGCGGGCGGGCTTCACCCTGATCGCGCTGGCCGCGCTGGCGCAGTTCGCGCTGGGCGTCACGACGCTGCTGATGGTCGTTCCGGTCTGGATGGGCGCGTTGCATCAGGCGGGCGCCCTGCTGTTGCTGACCGCCACGGTCTGGGCGCTCTACAACCTCAGAGCGGAGCGATGAGCGAAGAGACGCTCCACATCCCCGACGAACCGATCCCGGCCTCGCTCCTGACCGGCTTCCTGGGCAGCGGCAAGACCACGCTGCTACGCGCCCTGCTCGCCGATCCGGCGATGGAGGAGACGGCGGTGGTGATCAACGAGTTCGGTGAGATCGGGCTCGATCACCATCTGGTGGCGGAATCCTCCGAGGACATGGTGCTGATGAACTCGGGCTGCCTCTGCTGTTCGATCCGGGGCGATCTGGTGGACACGCTGCGCGGCCTCTACAAGAAGCGCGTGCGCGGCGAGGTGCCGCCCTTCACCCGCCTGGTGATCGAGACCACGGGCCTGGCCGATCCCGCGCCGATCCTCCATACGCTGATGACCGACCCGGTCCTGATGGAGCGCTTCCGCCTGGATGGCGTCATCACCACGGTGGACGCGGTCAACGGCGAGGCCACGCTCGACGCCCAGATGGAATCGGTGAAGCAGGCCGCCGTCGCCGACCGCATCCTCGTGACCAAGGGCGATCTGGCGAAGCCGGAGGCGCTGGAGGCGCTGGAGGCGCGGCTGAAGGCGCTCAACCCCGCGGCGCCGCTGCTTCATATCGAGAACGGCCGGGTCGCGCCGGACCGGCTCTTCGGCTGCGGCCTCTATGACCCGAAGACCAAGAGCCTGGACGTGCAGCGCTGGCTGGCCGCCGAGGCTTACGAAGCGGGCCCCGACCATGATCATGGGCAGGGGCAGTGGCATGACCACCATCATCACGACGTGAACCGCCACGATGAGCGCGTGCGCGCCTTCTGCGTGACCTACGAGACCCCGCTGGACTGGGACCGGCTCAACGCCTGGGTCGAGATGCTGATCACGCTCTACGGCGGGCAGATCCTGCGCATCAAGGGCATCCTCAACATCGAAGGCGAGGAGCTGCCGCTGGTGGTGCATGGGGTCCAGCATCTGTTCCATCCGCCGGTACAGTTGCCCGCCTGGCCCGATGAAGACCGCACCACGCGCCTTGTCTTCATCGTCCGCGACCTGCCGCAAAGCCTGTTCGAGGAGACGCTGCGCTCCTTCAACGAGGACTCCGCTCCCGGCCTGACACAGGCGTGACAAGCCAGGGGCGGCCTGCTTATCTTTTCGCCCGGCCCTCAGGCAAGCCCCGGGCTCTCGACATCCAGGCCCAGGCCTTTGACATCCAGGAGTTAACGACGATGAACGCCGACGAACTGCGCGCCCTCCAGGCGCCGATCAAGCAGAAGTACAAGGACGACGCCGCTTCGGCGCTGATCACCATGCATGCCGAGGGCAAGCTCGATCAGCCGGACGTGGCCTGCCACGTGGAGACCTTCACCGGCTCGGCCCGCGCCGGCCTGCACCCCGCCGCGGGCGGCAGCACCGACTTCGCCTGCTCCGGCGACATGCTGTTGCAGGCCCTGGTCGCCTGCGCGGGCGTCACGCTGAACGCCGTCGCCACCGCCATGGGCATCGAGATCAAGGGCGGCAGCGTGAAGGCCGAGGGCGTCATGGACTTCCGCGGCACGCTCGGCATGGACAAGGCGACGCCGGTCGGCTTCCAGTCGATCGACCTGACCTTCGAGGTGGAGAGCGATGCGAGCGAGGAGCAGCTCGCCAACCTGATCCGCCTGGCCGAGCGCTACTGCGTGGTCTACCAGACCCTGCAAGCCTCGCCCGCCATGACCGCCAAGCTGGAGCGCATCTGAAGGAAGAATGGAGCGGGTGAAGGGAATTGAACCCTCGACACGTAGCTTGGGAAGCTACTGCTCTACCACTGAGCTACACCCGCATCCGGCGGCGCCGGATGGCGCCGATCGATATCTACGACCAATCGGACGCGCTGGCAATAGCGCAGGACAAGGGTCTAGAGCGCCATGACGCTTGAGTTGAAGCGCGTGCGCCTGGCGCTGGACGGGAAGACCCTTCTGGGCCCGCTGGACCTCACGGTCGCGCCCGGCGAGATCGTGACACTGATGGGGCCCAGCGGCTGCGGCAAGTCCAGCCTGCTCTCCTACCTCTGCGGGACCCTCGATCCGGCGTTCGAGGCGGAGGGCGAGCTAAGGCCAGAACTGCGCGGCAAGAAGGAACGTCAGGCGCGGATCGAAGAGGCGCTGGCGGAGGCCGGCATGGCCGGCTTCGCCGATCGGGACCCGGCCACCCTTTCGGGCGGGCAGAGGGCGCGCACGGCGCTCATGCGCTGCCTGCTGTCGGAGCCGCGCGCGCTGCTGCTGGACGAACCCTTCTCCAAGCTGGACGCCGAGTTGCGCGGGCGCTTTCGCCGCTTCGTTTTCGAGCACGCGAAGGCCGCGGCCTTGCCGACCCTCCTGGTAACGCACGACGCCGGCGATGCCGACCGGGAAAACGGCCGGACCCTTCGGCTTTCCGAAGGCGCCGGCGACTATGAGTAGTCACTTATTTGTCACAACTATGCGGTCTGTTGCAAAACTGCCACAGCGGTCGTGGATTTGCGCTATTTTTCTGGTAGATAACATTCACAATCGCATTTTGACTTAGAGCATGGTAGTTGTGTACCGCGTTCATAAGCGAGACGGAGCGTAGCCGTTGTCTGTGCGCCGACCCAAGGGTTGGTCTCAGCAAAGGTCTTCGTCTTGAGGCCACCAGACCCTAAGGAGGGGTGAATTATGATTAAAACTAAGGTTCTCAGCGCTCTGGCGGCAGTTACGCTGCTCGCTGGCTGCGTTGGCACCAAGGTCGAGACGCTCGATGGCATGGAAGCCTCCGGTTCCGCGTTCTCTGCCGCTCTGTTCGACGAGTACAAGGCCCTCTCCGAGTTTGAGGCCTATGAGATGTACGACTGGATCGACGCCGACTACTACGCCGACAAGGCCTCCCGGGCCGCCGCCGGCGAAGCGGTCGAGCCTGCTGTCCTGGAGAACTGGGACATTCCGGCCGAGTACGTCGAAGAGTTGACCTCCGCCCGCTCCGCTCTCGTCGCCGTTCTTGACGGTGGCGCGCGCGACCGCGCCCCGGAGACCGCTGCCCGCGCCCAGGCGAAGTTTGATTGCTGGGTTGAGCAGCAGGAAGAGAACTTCCAGCCTGAGCACATCGCGGCCTGTAAGGACGGCTTCTGGGCCGCCATGAAGGAACTGCAGGGCGCACCGACCGCCATGGCTCCGGCCAGCTACACCATCCTCTTCGCCTTCGACAGCTCCGTCGTCAGCGAGAACGGCATGAAGATCATTG
The DNA here is from genome assembly GCA_037379885.1 of Limibacillus sp. Taxonomy (NCBI): domain Bacteria; kingdom Pseudomonadati; phylum Pseudomonadota; class Alphaproteobacteria; order Rhodospirillales; family Rhodovibrionaceae; genus Limibacillus; species Limibacillus sp. The sequence goes on along the minus strand of JARRJC010000097.1, from coordinate 360 downwards.
ATGCCGCGATCGCCGAGGCGAACCGCACTGGCGCCGGCTTTGCCCTCACGGGTCACGCCGACCGTGCCGGTCCTGAGGACTACAACATGAAGCTGTCGCTGCGTCGTGCAGAGGCCGTCCGCGCTGTCCTTCTGGACAAGGGCGTGCCGGCTGGCTCGATCAGCGTTGCGGCCCGCGGCGAAAGCGAGCCGGCCGTTCAGACCGCCGACGGCGTTGCTGAGCGTGCCAACCGCCGCGTGGAGATCCTTCTCCAGTAGGCCTCGGCACTTCATAGCCGCTAAGACTGGGAGCGGCGCCGCCTGACAAGGGCGGCGCCGCTTCCTTTTTGCGTGCTTGCCCCTTTCCCGCGGCCACCTAAAT
>JARRJC010000096.1 GCA_037379885.1 Limibacillus sp. | reverse complement strand
TGGCTACGCTTTTTGCAGCTACCTATCCGGAACGTGTCAGCCAGCTGATCCTTTTTGGCTGCTTTGCGCGTAGAGCCTGGGCGCCCGATTGGCCTATCGGTGAGACGAGAGATGAGTTCGAAGCAAGATTAGAGGATTGGCTTCGGAACTGGGGTAAGCCCTTCGAATTGGATACAGGGGCACCAAGCGTGGCTGACGATCCCGCCGCACGCGCTTGGTTTGCCGCTTACCTAAGGTTTTCAGCTAGCCCCAATGCAATGAGAAAGCTGACAACGCTCAATTACGAACTGGACATTCGGCACATCTTGCCGGCAGTCACTGTGCCGACGTTGGTCCTACATCGAAGGCATGACCAATGGGTAGAGCTGGCTCATGCCGAGTACCTAGCAGAGCATATACCTGAAGCGGAGCTTCGGGTCCTTCCTGGAGCCGATCATTTGCAATGGTACGGTGACCAAGACGGTCTGATCGCAGAGGTTCAGGAATTCATCACTGGCGAACGAGCTAAGACCTCAATCGAGCGGGCGCTATTGACCGTCGTGATGCTTGATATCGTTGATTCCACGGGGGAGCTTGCCTCTATGGGTGACGAGAGGTGGCGGGCGGTTCTGAATAGTCTGGACGAGGCGGTAGATAAGCGGGTACCTGCCCATCAAGGAAAACGGATCAAGCATACAGGCGACGGGTACCTGCTCGCCTTCACCGGCCCGTCCCGTGCAATTGAGTGCAGCCAGGCAATTCATCGTGACGCCGTGCGTTTAGGCTTATCGCTGCGAACTGGAATTCACACAGGTGAGTGCGAACGAAGAGGTGATGATCTCTCAGGCCTAGCTGTACATGCCGCGGCAAGATGCATGGAGAGCGCAGCGTCAGGACAAATTGTGGCTTCCCGTACATTGAGGGATTTAGTTGCAGGGTCCGGGCATGAGTTCAGCGAGTTTGGCACCGCCGCGTTGAAAGGCTTGCCGGGAGAGTGGGAGCTTTTCTCCGTCACGACGTGATCGATCGAAACTGGTCACCGGCTTCTCCTGTCCGATTCTGGCTAGAAGCGGGCAATGGCGGAGAGCTCGCTCGCGACTCGTTGAGTAATCAGCTTCTTTGGCGTTAAGAGCGCAAAAGCTATTGGGCCCAGCTCGGGCGGTGGTCGGTATTCAGGTGCTCACTAAGGTAATCAAGAACAATGCTGCGTGTCTCATCATCCATTTCGGCCATACCCTGTTCTTCCACCATCCAAGTGAGGGCCTTGTCCCACGCTTTCTCTGTTAAGCCCTGCTGGACGACCAAGCGGATGGAATGGCAACCAGAGCAGAGCGCGTAGACCTCGTCACGGCCTTCGCCTTCGGGCAGGAGCTCATAGTCGTCTTGTGCCAGTGCAGTTGTGGTGGCCAGCAGTAGAGCCAAGCTCGCCCCGGCAAGTGCATTTCGTAAAACCACGGATCTTCAGTCCTTCATTCCTGTCAGTGAGTTCTTTAGACAGAGGCGGGCGCTGTGCAAGACACGACACCCGCCTCTGAAAGTGTTGGAGGACTAAGCTACCTGAATGGACACACGGTGCATCGAGTTGTTCAGGTATCCCTTCGGGTTCCAAGCGATAGCGAAGGGCTGCGAAACGCCTGTGTCATCTGTAGCTCGCGCCCAGACCTCGTAGTAGCCGGCCTGCGGGAAGGTCACCTCAGTGGCCCAGTTTTGCCATGCGTAGGGATTGACTGGCGCGTCAAGCCCGGCTGCAACCCAAGTGGCCCCAAAGTCGATCGAAACTTCGACGCTACGGACCGAGCGGTCGCCAGCCCAAGCGTGGCCGCGCACCTGCATGGTCCGCGAACCGGTCGAGCCGCCGGACTCCGGGGAGGTGATGAGTGACTTCACAGGCATGGCCTCGATGATCACGAAGTCTTCTTTCGCAACCTCCTCGCCTGGCGCGACCGGGCGGTTTGGCACGCGGTAGGAAGTGCCGGTCATCTTCGGGCCGTCGTGCACAACGTCTCGCAACTGAATGCGCGTCAGCCACTTCTGGGAACAGGAACCGGGCCAGCCCGGAACTACCAGACGCAAGGGCGCTCCGTTCATGGGATGGATCGGCTCGCCGTTCTGTTCAAAAGCGATCAAGTTATGGGGGTTCATCGCCTTTGCGATGGGCACCCCGCGCGAGATCGGAAGCTTGTCCGGATCGCCGGAGAGATGTGCGTCGGCGCCGTAGTGGGCGGTGTAGACGACGGAGTCCTTCACGCCTGCCGCTTTCAGCACATCGGCCAATCGCACGCCGGTCCAGTTAGAGCAGGCGACCGCGCCCACGGTCCATTGGTTGCCGCTGGCCGGAGGGTCAAAGAAGGCGCGGCCGTTGCCACCGCACTCCAGGGTCAGCGCTTCCGTCACCACATCAAAGTTAGACTTCAGGTCTTCGATGCTCATGGTCATCGGATTGTCCACGAGACCGTCAATCGTGAGCTCCCAACCCTCGGCCGAGACGTCCTCAGGAGGCAGGCCGTTGTTCCGGATGAAGTGGCGTGCTGTAGGGGTGATCGCATCGTCGAGGAGGTGCGCCGGGGTCTCGGCGTTCACCGGTCGATCGTTCAGAACGGTGAGACCATTCTTGCCTTCGATGGTCATGTGTTGCTCGGCCAGGGCCAGCGGGATGAAGCCCGAGGGCATGTTGCGATGGAAAGGAATAGCCGAGCCGATCAATGCGCCCATGCTGGCCAGACCAGCACCACGCAGGAAACCGCGCCGGTCAGCGTAAGCCTTCCGCCCGAAAACGAGCTCGTCGGCCCCCTCCGGATCCTCCTTGTAGAGTTCAAAAAGATTTTTGATCTTGCCGCGTTTCTCGATGGTCAAGGTTTCCTCCCGTAATCGCTCTCTTCTTTGGACGGACAGGCACGGTGGGTCGTGTCGCACCTAAAGGAAGAAACGATTGGCGGGGGTGCCTTATTCCAAATTCGTTTTAAAGATTTTCAGATCGCACTTTTATGCGTGGCAAGGCGCCGACCGGCGTCGGTTTTCCGCCAGTTGCTGGCGAGCCTTCTGGTCCAGTATTTCAATGCCGCGGCTCGCCTCGTAGAGCTTCTCGGCGATGAGGCCGAGACGGCCCTCGTCCATGCCCTCGGCAAGCAGAAGATAGCCGATTGCGCCGTGGCGCCAGCCGTAGCTCAAAACCGTGCCTTCGCCGGTACGGGTCAACTCCTCGCCCAGCAGCGAAGAGTCCTGTAGCGAGGACTCCTGTAGCGTCTCGGCATTCGGCACCAGGAACAGCGTTACCTTGCAGCCACGCGTGCCCCGGTAGTGGGCGGCTAGGCCCATCTCACCGTTCGGCGTCAGAAAGTCAGCCACGCCGTTCAAGGAGAGGCGCCCAGCTTCCAGGTCCGGAAGCCGAGCCACACCGGTCTCGAAACGCACTAGCGTGCGTCCGCCGTAGAGGCGTCCGCTGGGAGCCTGCGATAAGGTGGCGTGACGATGCATTGCCGCTGCGAGCAAGTCAGGGGGAGCGTCGCTGGACGTTGGCCCAATGGCGAAAAGCGCTGTAATCGAGATCACGAGCGAGGCCGCGGCTGCAAGCCAGAATAGCCTCAGCCTACCACCGAGACCCACACCTCGCGGGCCCTGTTCCCCTGATGTGACGGAGATCCTCTCGCCATTCTGCTCCTCCGCTCCGAATGCGCTCTTAATCTCTGCCTTGAGACTACTCAAGACGGCGACCTTGCGGGCAAGGGCAGGGTCGTGCGCGATAGAGGCGGCGACACGCGCCTTGTCCGCGGGCGACAGTTCGTCGTCCACGTAAGCGTTGACCTCTTCGCTTGTCGGCTTCATGCCACTCATCGTCCTTGTCTCTGCCTTCTGCCCACCGGCACAATATTGCTCTCGGCCAGCGCCGCGGCCATGGCCGAACGCGCACGGCTGACGCGGCTCATGACCGTTCCTATGGGCACATCGAGAATTCCCGCCGCTTCCGAATAAGAAAAACCCGACAGGTCGATGAGCCACAGGATCTCTCGCTGGGGCCCGCTTAGCTGTTCAAAAGCTTGTCGAACCGTAATGGCGTCGATGGCGCGGTCCGCAGCCGCCCACATGTCATATCCGTCAACCTGACTTTCATCCAGTTCTTCTTGGGAGAAAAAGGTC
>JARRJC010000095.1 GCA_037379885.1 Limibacillus sp. | reverse complement strand
TATGAACGAGATTGCCGTAGCTCATAGCCAATGGCGTCCTTGTTAGACGAAGCCGCCTTGATCCGTGGGTTAAAATCCAGCGCTTGAGCAATAGCTTCTTCGAGAGAGGCCGCCGTCGCGCCGCCAGAAGCGCCAAGCAGGCAAAGGGCCGCTGCAGCGACCGTAGCCGTAAGTCTCTTCTTCATCACAAACCTTCCCCTAAATCGATGGATTGAAGCCAACACTACTATTCATTGGAACTAGTAGCAAGATACATTAGATTGTAAAAAGGAGCCCAAACATCTAGCTCACTTCAAATAAAAATTTGCAGAGAACGGCGCCTGTTAAACACGATTGAAGTCGCCCTTTACGCAGACCCAATCGTTGGTCAGCCTTGTCCATCAGAATTTGGGTGTGCGCGCTGAGGCTTGGGCTGTTGGCGGCACTCCCTGTTAGAGCGCCTTCTCGATAAGAAGGCTCAAAATCTCTGCTGCGGCGGAGTCAAGTGAATGCAAGGAGCCTACCCCTCATGTCCAGCAAGCCTGTCATCTTTGTCACCCGGAAACTTCCAGAGGCCGTAGAGGACCGGCTTTCGCGCGATTACGATCCGATCTTCAATCCCGACGATCGCGTGTATGGCGCGAAAGAACTGGTGGAGATAGCCTCCCGCTGCGATGCGATCTTGCCCTGTCACTCGGAGCATTTCACCGCGGAGGTAATCGCGCAGCTCTCCGACCGCGTTAAGGCGATAGCGAACTTCTCCGTTGGATACGATCATGTCGATGTCGAGGCCGCCAAGGCGAAGGGCATCATCGTAACCAACACCCCGGACGTCTTGAGCGACGCAACCGCTGAAATCACCATGCTCTGCATGCTGGGCGCCGCCCGCCGAGCTACTGAAGGGGTTGCCCTGGTGCGCGACAGCGGCTGGAAGGACTGGAGCCCCAGCTTCATGGTGGGCCGTCAAGTAACGGGTAAGCGCTTTGGCGTGATCGGCATGGGGCGGGTCGGCTTGGTGGCGGCCAAGCGCGCCCGCGCATTTGACATGGAGATCCACTACAGCAAGCGCAGGCGCCTGGCGAAGGAGAGTGAGGCAGCGCTCGGCGCGCAGTACCACGAGACCGTGGAGGACCTGCTACCGCATTGCGATGTGCTCTCCATACACTGTCCGGCAACCGCTGACACCAAGGGCCTACTCAACGCCGAGCGGATCGCCCTGCTCCCCGATGGCGCGATCGTTGTCAACACGGCGCGCGGTGCGGTGGTCGACGACAAAGCGCTGGTCGACGCTTTGGAGTCCGGCAAGATAGCTGCAGCTGGACTTGACGTATTTAACGGAGAGCCGCTGGACATTCATCCGGCGTACCGGACTCTTAAGAACGTCTTCGCCCTGCCCCACATCGGCAGCGCCACCTCTGAGACAAGAGACGCCATGGGTTTCAGGGCCTTGGACAACTTGGATGCGATCTTTGCCGGAAAAGAGCCGGGAGATCGCGTCGCTTGACGCTTCAGATTAGCTGAAGGCATTGACCGGAAAGAAGACGCACTCGTACATTCAATGAGTGCTGGGATGATTGCCCCTGTCGAAAATTGTCGACAAAAGGTGGCTTCTCATCTCAGGCGCGCTATAACGTAGCGAATACCGTCCGCGGATTCGCGGATGGCGTTGGGGACGGCGGGCCGCAAGACCAGCAGTTCTCTAATGAAAGTTGACGGGCTGCTCTCTCGCTTTAAGACGAGAGGAAGCACGTGAATAGATCGAAGGTTACGGCAGCAAGCGGGGCCGCTGCGGCCCAGAGATGATGTTGGCGCTTTCGAGACGAACCAAACCTTTGGGAGGAATACGAATGTCCAAGACCGAAATTCAGAAAAAAGAAAGCGTTTCGCGCCGCAAGTTCCTGCGCGGCACCGCTGTTGCTGCCGCTGGCGCTTCGGCTGCGGTTGTTTCCGCACCGCATGTGGCCAAGGCGGCCACCACCCTCAAGGTTCAGGCGGCCTGGGGCGGCGGCATCTTCCTTGAGTTTGCGCAAGACTACGTTGACCGCGTGAACAAGATGGCTGGCGGCGCCATGAAGATCGATCTGCTGGGCGTCGGTGCGGTGGTCAAGACCGCCGAGATGCAAACGGCTGTGCACAATGGCGTCCTAGATGGCGCTCACTTCGTGACCGCTTACTGGTACTCCAAGAGCCCCGTCGCTTCGCTGTTCGGCACTGGCCCCTGCTTTGGCTGGTCCGCCAACGAGATGATGGGCTGGATCCAGTATGGCGGAGGGCGCGCCCTCTACAACGAGTTGATGCATGAGCGCCTTGGTCTCGACCTTGTCGGCTTCTTCTCCGGCCCGATGCCGGCCCAGCCCCTCGGCTGGTTCAAGGAGCACATCACGGACTCCTCGCAGATGAAGGGCCTTAAGTACCGTACCGTGGGTCTCGCCGCCGACGTGCTGCAAGAGATGGGCATGTCCGTCGTGCAGCTGCCGGGTGGTGAAATTCAGCCCGCGATGAAATCCGGCCTGATCGACGCCGCCGAGTTCAACAACCCGACCTCGGACCGCGATTTCGGCATGCAGGACGTCTCCAAGCACTATCACCTGGGCAGCTTCCACCAGTCTCAGGAGTGCTTCGAGATCATCTTCAACAAGACCCTATTCGAAAACCTGAGCGAAGAGCAGCGCGCAATCCTCGAGTACGCTTCCGAAGCCGCTTCGTCCGACATGGCCTGGAAGGCGATGGAGCGTTATTCGCAGGACCTCGTGGCCCTGAAGGAAGAGTTCGGCGTCAACGTCTACCGTACGCCGGATTCGGTCATGAAGGAGCAGCTTGTCGCTTGGGACGTGGTCGTCGACCGCATCAGCGCCGAGGACGAATTCTTCGCCAAGGTGGTTGCCTCGCAGAAGGCCTGGGCCGAGCGTCACGGCGCCTATGCGCTGAACAACGCTCCGGACTACCGGGCGGCCTACGAGCACTACTTCGGGGCGCTGTAATCCCACTTTCCGGCCCTCTGGCCGGGGACGGATAACGGTACGGGGCGGCGTCGATCAGACGTCGCCCTTTCCCGCTTGACTGCCGGAACCCCGATAGGCAAACCCTCTCGGGCTCCGATACGAGGATTCCTCGAATGAACCGCATACTTCACTTCATTGACAGCCTGAGCGCTTGGTCCGGGAAGGCCTTCGCCTGGTGCATCATGATCCTGACGCTATCGACCTGCTATGAGGTCTTTGTGCGTTATGTCCTGAACGCACCAACCGTCTGGGCCTTCGACATGAGCGTACAGATGTACGGGGCGCTCTTCATGATGGCTGGCGCCTACGCCCTATCTCAGGATGCCCACGTGCGCGGCGACGTCGTCTATCGCCTGATGCCGCTAAAAGTACAGGCGAGCATCGACTTGCTGCTCTATACGATCTTCCTGGCACCGGGCGCCATCGCGCTGATCTATTACGGTGCGGGCTTCGCCGCTGACAGCTGGCGCTACCAGGAAGTGAGCTGGAGCAGCCCGGCGCGGATTCAGATCTACTTCTTCAAGACGCTCATTCCAATCGCGGGCGGGCTGGTCCTGCTCCAGGGCATTGCCGAGGCCGCGCGCTGCATCCATTGCATCAAGCATGGCTTCTATCCGCCACGTCTCCACGACGTGCAGGAGACCGAGACAATGGTCATGCACGAGAGAAGCGACCTTACGGGCGCCAGCAAGCCTTCGAGCGCCGATATGGCGGCGCCCAATACGCATGGTCAGGGGGGTGACCAGCGATGACCGATCCTCAAATTGCGCTGATGATGCTCGGCCTGTTCATTCTGGTCGTGCTTCTGGGTTTTCCAATCGCCTTCACTCTGATCGCCATGGGGCTGGGCTTCGGCTACTACGCCTATTACGACCCCCTGCGGATGAGTTCATTCTTCGACAACAGGATTTTCGACCTCTTCGTTCAAAACACCTTCTCAGTCATGTCGAATGACGTGCTGGTCGCGGTGCCACTTTTCTTGTTTATGGGATACGTGGTGGAAAGAGCGAACATCGTAAACCGGCTGTTCTTCTCGTTCCAGCTCGCGGCACGCCACCTACCCGGCTCGATGGCCGTAGCGGCGCTGGCCACCTGCGCTGTCTTCGCGACGGCGACTGGCATTATCGGAGCGGTCGTGACGCTGATGGGCATGCTGGCCTTCCCGGCCATGCTGGAGGCCAAGTACGACCAGCGCTTCGCCTCTGGCGTGATCTGCGCGGGCGGCTGCCTCGGCATCCTGATCCCGCCCAGCATCATGCTGATCGTC
>JARRJC010000094.1 GCA_037379885.1 Limibacillus sp. | reverse complement strand
GCGAAGACCGCCTCGCGGGAGGAGGTCGAGGGCTCGCACTCCACGATCTTGCCGCCATAGCCCATGACGGCGTCCTTCTTGGCCTGCGGCGCGGTGCGCGGCATGACCACGGTGCAGGGAATCCCCCGCCGCCCCGCCGCATAGGAGAGCGACAGCGCGTGGTTGCCCGAGGAGTGGGTGGCGACACCGATCTTTGCCTTCTCGTCGGAAAGCCCGAAGACAGCGTTGCTCGCCCCGCGCACCTTGAAGGCCCCCGCCTTCTGGAAGTTCTCGCACTTGAAGAAGAGCTCGGCGCCCGTCAGCTCATTGAAGTAGCTTGAGGTCAGCACCGGCGTGCGATGGATGTAGGGCTTGATGCGCTTGTGCGCTTCCTTCACATCCTCGTAGGTGGGGATATGGCTTTCGGTCATGGACTTCGACCCTTCCATTAAGCGGCCTCCAGGGCTCCGTTCTCGTTCCTCGACTGACGATAGTAGTCCTGAGCGGCGGCAACGCCAGACCCCAATGTAATCGGGTAGCCCAAATCCTTCATCGCCATTTCAATGGTGCCGAGCCCGGCCAGCGCCATGACATCGGTCATCATGCCCAGGTGGCCGATGCGGAACGCCTTGCCCGCGACCTGCCCAAGCCCGATCCCGAACGAGACCCCATAGGCGTTGTAGGCATGGTCGGTCAGCTTGTTGCTGTCGAAGCCCTCGGGCACGTAGATCGCCGTCACGCTGTCGGAATAGAACTCCGGGCTCTTGGCCACGATCTCCAGGCCCCATCCGCCGATGGCCCTGCGCACGCCCTCGGCAATGCGGTGGTGGCGGGCGAAGACCTTGTCCAGCCCCTCCTCCAGCAGCATGTCCAGGGACTCGCGCAGGCCGAAGATGAGCGGCATGGCGGGCGTGTAGGGGAAGCTGCCAGCCTTGTTCGCCTTCAGCATGTCGGCGAAGTCGAAGAAGGCGCGCGGGCACTCGGCGGTCTTGCCGGCGGCGATGGCCTTCTGGCTGAGCCCCATGATGGCGAGACCGGTGGAGAGCATGAAGCCCTTCTGCGATCCGGAAACGGCGACGTCCACGCCCCATTCGTCCATGCGGAAGTCCATGGAGGCGAGCGAGCTGACGCAATCGACCATCAGCAGCGCCGGGTGCGCGGCGGCGTCCATGGCGCGGCGGACAGCGGCGACGTCGCTCAAGACGCCGGTCGCGGTCTCGTTGTGGGTCACGAGCACGGCCTTAATCTCATGTCCCTTGTCGGCGGCCAAAGCCTCACCGTAGCGGTCGGCGGGAGCGCCGGTGCCCCACTCGCAGTCGATGACTTCGACGTCTAGCTTGTGGCGCTGGCAGAGCTCGATCCAGCGGGTGGAGAAGGTGCCGAAGCGGGCGATCAGCACCTTGTCGCCCGGAGAGAGCGTGTTGGTCACGGCCGCCTCCCAGCCGCCCGTGCCGCTGGCCGGGAAGAACAGCACCTCACCTTCCGTGGTTTTGAAGACTTTCTTCAGGTCCTCAAGGATCGGCTTGAAGCGCGCAACGAAATCCGGGGCGCGGTGATCGCTGGTCTGCACGTGCATCGCATGCAGCAGACGGTCGGGGATGTTGGTGGGGCCTGGAATGAAAACCGGGTTCTGGCTGCTCATTGCATCTCTCCTTAACCATAGCGTGCCGCAGAGAATACAGAAGGAATCTCATTTTGCAATTTTTCTGAAAATGTTTTTTGCTATGCGGAAAAATAATTTTTCTGTTATTTTTATCAGTGTGTTATAAGTTTTTCTGGATTGAAAAATTCCTTGCGATAAATAGGTGGGGAATTTTTCTTCAGACATCCAGGCGGAAATCGACCGGTCCAAGGCCCAAGGAGGCACCACCCGAGATGCAAGGCATTACCTCACGCAAGCGCGGGCGTCCGCGCGGAAGTTCCTCGGAAGGCGGCGGCACCGTCCAGGCGCTGGACCGTGGACTGATGATCCTGAACGCCCTCGCCAAAGAAGGCGAAGCTACGCTAACTGAACTCTCCATGAAGGTGGGTCTGCCCGCCTCCTCCGTCCACCGCCTCTTGATGACCCTGGAGAAGCACGGCTTCTCGGACTTTCATGATGAGAGCCAACACTGGACCATCGGCGTGGAGGCCTTCCGCGTCGGCAGCACCTTCCTGCAGCGCGCCAAGGTCGTCGAGGCGGGCCGCGAGGTCATGCGCGCGCTGCTGGACGAGACGGGCGAAACGGTCAACATCGCCATCGCCGACCAGGGCGACGTGGTCTTCGTCAGTCAGGTGGAGACGCATCAGCCGATCCGCGCCTTCTTCCGGCTGGGCACGCGCGGACACATGCACGCATCGGGCATCGGCAAGGCTTTGATGGCCGAGATGTCTAAGGACGAGGTGGAGCAGCTGCTGGTGCGCAAGGGCCTGCCCGAGTTCACGCCCACAGAAGAGCGCACGCGGGGCATGCGCTGCGTCGCCTCGGCCATCTATAACGAGTTCGGCGAGGCCATCGCGGGGGTCTCGGTCTCCGGCCCCACGGTCCGCATGACGGACAACGAGGTCGCGCGCATCTGGCCCAAGGTCCAGAACGCCGCGGCGCAGATCACCGAATTGATGGGCGGACGCCGCAAGCCGTAAGCCCTAGTCCCCGCGGCGCTGGAAGATCAGCTCTTCGATCGCGGGCTTGTAGTCGTAGAGGCCCAGCACGCTGCCCTGCATGCGCACCAGCGCGGCCACGGCGTCGAGCGTGGGCGTCTCGATCTCCAAACGGCGCGCCAGCTCCAGAACCGTCGAGGTGAGCGCGTCCAGCTCCATCGGGCGGCCCTTCTCCACGTCCTGACGGGTCGAGGGCTTGTGGCCGACGATCTCGGTGCCGCCTTCGATCCGCCGCTCCACGTCCACGGAAAAGCGCGCGCCGACCGCCTCGCCCACCGCCTTGCACTCCAGCATCATGCGGCGCACGACGTCCTTGCAGGCTTCGTTCCCGCCGATCAGGTCGAGGCTGGCCCCGGTCAGGGCCGATACCGGATTGAAGGAGCAGTTGCCCCAGAGCTTGATCCAGATCTCGTCACGCAAGCGTCCCTTGCGCGGCGCCTTTAGACCGCCCTCGATCAGCAGCTTTGAGAGGGTCTCCAGCCGCTCGGAGCTCTCGCCGTCCGGCTCTCCCAGCGAAAAGCGGTTGCCGTAGTTGTGCTGGACCACGCCCGGTTCCGGCACGTCGCAGGCCGGATAAACGACGCAGCCGATGGCGCGCTCGGGCCCAAAGGCTTTCCACTGCGCGCCCCCGGGATCGACCGTCTCCAGCGGCTTATCGTCCAGCACCGTGCCGCTGTCCGCCTTGTAGAAGTACCACCAGGGCAGGCCGTTGACGGCGGAGACGATGGCTGTCTTGTCCCCCAGCAGGGGCGTGAAGCGGTCCACGATCGGGGGGATCGAATGGGCCTTCAGGGCGATGATCACGAAGTCCTGCTCGCCCAGCTCGGCGGGATCGTCGCTGGCCTTCAGCTTATGGACCGTCTCCTCCCCGCCCTCGCGATAAATCAGGCCCTTTTCCTGGATCGCGGCCAGGTGCGGGCCCCGCGCGACCAACGACACCTCGGCCCCCGCCTTGTCCAGGGCTGCGCCCATCATGCCGCCGATCGCGCCGGCGCCGAAGATACAGATACGCGTCATTACTCGGCTCCCAATCCCAGTTTTTCAGCTAGCCCGATTCGCTGCATCTTTCCGGTCGCCCCCTTGGGGATCTCCTCCAGGAAGACGAAGGTGCGGGGAATCTTGAAGGGCGCCAGCTTGTCGGCGGCGAAGTCCCTCAGGTCTTTTTCCGTGACGCTGGCCCCTTCGGACAGCACCACGGCGGCGGCCACCTCCTCGCCCAGCATCTTGTGGGGCATGGCGAAGGTCACGAACTGCTCGATCTGCGGGTGCTCGAGGTAGACGTCATCCACCTCCAGCGGGGAGACCTTCTCTCCACCTCGGTTGATGATTTCCTTGATGCGCCCGGTGACCTTCAGGTAGCCGTCCTCGTCCAGGTATCCCTGGTCCCCGGTGCGGAACCAACCGTCGAAGAAGCTGTCGGCGTTGGCCTTGGGGTTGTTGTCGTAACCCGGCGTCACATTGGCGCCGCGAATACAGATCTCACCGGTGGCGCCCTGCTCCAGCCGGTTGCGCTCCTGGTCGAAGATGCCGATCTCTGGACCGGCGGGCAGGCCCACAAAGCCCGGCTTCTGCACACCGGGCGGCAGAGGGTTCGACGCCATCTGGTGTGCCGCCTCGGTCATACCGTAGGCCTCGATGACCGGGCAGTCGAAGGTCTCCGCCAGTTCATTGAAGACCGGCGGCGGCAGCGAGGCGGAGGAGGAGCGCACGAAGCGGAACTTGGCCGCGGCCACCTTGTCCGGGTTGCGTTTGGCGCGCAGCAAAATCGTCTGGTGCATGGTCGGCACGCCCGAGTACCAAGTCGGTTCCTCGGACTCCACCGTGGATGTGGAAGAGCGGCATGATGTTGAGGCAATGATCGGCGGGCGTCAGCATCAGCGTCTCGGCAATGTTGGAGCCGGAGGCATAGAGGTTCGCCTGGGTCAGCGGCACGACCTTCGGACGCGAGGTGGTGCCGGAGGTATGCAGGACCAGCGCCTCGTCGTCTTCCCCGGGCTCGCTGGCCTCGGCCTCTTCATCGAAAAGGCGGAAGTTTCCCGCGGGGCCGTCGGCGTCCACCTTGGCCTCGGCAACCGGGATACCCAGCCCCTCAGCCGCAGCGGCGGCAGGCGTTTCGCGGCCTTCCGGGACGATCAGCAGTTTGGGCTTCAGATCGTCGAGATAGAACTCGAACTCACTTTGCTTGTAGGCGGGATTGAGCGGCGCAGAAGAACAGAGGGACGCCACGCCCAAGAACGCAGAAGCCATCTCGGGCCCATTGGGCAGGACGATGGCCACCCTGTCGCCCGGCCCGATCCCCTGTGCCGCCAACTGACCGCGCAAGGACGCGCAGTGGGCGCGCAAATCCTTGAAAGACAAGGGGCTGCGCCCTGGCGCCGTCAGTGCACTGGCGGCATCTTCACCGCAGTTCAGTATCTCCAAAACGCTCTTCTGAGCCATGAATGTCGTCCTCCCCGGTTCGCCTGAAGCGAAACCTAATTTAGTTTTTGATTGACGCAGGTCGAGGTTTGTCAGGTGAAAATAGCGCCTGCCGCACTAAATGAAATCCGACTTGATCGGCATAACCCTAGCGATTGGAGGGCTTCCATGCTCAAAAAAATTCTTGTGCCGGTGATCGATAATCTGCCGCTGGAGCAGCAGATGGAGCACGCCGCCGCGCTCTCCAAGCGCTTCGAGGCGCACATCGAGTTTGCCCACTGCCGCCCGGCACCGGAGGACTTTTTGCCGCACGGGCTGCCAGTGCCCGACTTCCTGCGCAAGAGGCTGCTGGCCCAGGCGGAGGACTATGCCGACTATCAGGAAGACGACCTGAAGCGTCGCCAAGAACATCTGTTCCAGGAAATCGTTGAGAGGCTCGGGGGCGCAGCGGGCGTTGTGGAACGCTCAAGCTGGCGGGAGTTCCAGGGGCGGCCCAACCATACGATCCGCGAACGCGGACGCCTCGCCGACCTGATCCTCGTGGCAAAGCCGTCCCGCGATATAGCCGTGGGCACGACGCCGCTGCTTTCGGCGATCTTCGACACCGGACGACCGGTCCTGATGTGCCCGGAGAAGTCGGGCGACCTGACGGCATTGGGGCGCAAGGTCTGCATCGCCTGGAACGGCTCTCTCCACGCCGCGCGGGCCGTCGCCATGACTCTGGACATCCTGCAACAGGCCGACGAGGTGACGGTGCTGACGGCCCGCACGGAGGAAGCCCACGGCGCATCGGCGGAGGATCTGGAAGCCTATTTGGCGCTGCGAGGAATCGAAGCCCGCTTCGACCGGTTCGAGCCAGAAGGCCGGGTCGGCGACGCCCTCATGAAGCGTCAGGATGCCCTGGGGGCGAGCCTCATGATCATGGGGGCCTACAGCGTCAGCCACGAGCGCGAAGCGATCTTCGGCGGCAACACCCAGCGCATTGTCGATAAATCGAAATTACCTGTAATCTTTGTTCACTAAGAGGGTATCAGCAGGCTGTATCCCATAATGGTCATGGCCTGTGGCATTTTTTCGCAGAGTGAAAATATTTTTTGACTCTCCGTTTTCCTGCGCCATTTTCGTCAGTCTGGTCTGCGGAAGAGACCATAAATCCTTCTTCCGCAATCATGGGCTGATAACAGCCGAACGGCTTTTCCGGGTGCACCCCGTGGGGCCACTGTTGGGAGGAAAACGATATGATAAACTTCAAGAAGCTCAAGGTCGCTGTTGCCTGCGCTGCTGCGGTGGCTGCGGTCACGCTGGGAACCAACGTAAAGGCTTTCGAGCCGAACAAGCCGGTCGACTTCGTCATCATGGCCGGTCAGGGCGGCGGCGCCGACAAGATGGCCCGCCTCATGCAGTCCATCATCGAGAAGAAGGGCCTTTCGTCCCGTCCCTTGGTGCCGGTGAACAAGCCCGGTGGATCGGGCGCGGAGGCGCTGGTCTACATGAAGGGCGTGAACGATCCCGATCACACCATCATGGTGACGCTGAACTCCTTCTTCACCACGCCGCTTCGCCAGCCGGGCCTCGACGTCGACATCATGACCTTCGCGCCGGTGGGCCGCATGGCCGAGGACACCTTCCTTCTGTGGGTCCACAAGGATGAAGGCATCGCCACCTTCGACGAGTTCCTGGCCGCCGCCAAGGAGCGCGGCAGCGGCTGGGTCATGGGCGGCACCGGCAAGGCCGCCGAGGACAACATCATCACCGACTTCCTGAACTCCAACTACGGTCTGGAGATCAAGTACGTGCCCTACAAGGGCGGCGGTGAAGTGGCCCGCCAGCTGGCCGGCCAGCAGATCACCTCTTCGGTGAACAACCCCTCCGAGGCTCTGGGCTTCTATGAGTCGGGCGACGTCATTCCGCTGGTCGCCTTCACGGACGAGCGCCTGCCGCTCTTCCCGGACGTTCCGACCCTGAAAGAGGTTGGCGGCGACTTCTCCTACTTCATGCAGCGTGCCGTGGTTGGCGCGCCGGGCATGTCCGACGAGGCTCTGGCCTACTACACCGACCTGTTCCAGAAGACCTACGACAGCGAGGAGTGGCAGAAGTACAAGACCGACAAGTCGCTCATGGGCAACTTCATGGCCGGTCAGGACCTGAAGGACTACTGGAAGGTCCAGCGCGATCGCCACGAGTCCATGCTGAAAGCCTCAGGCGCGATCTGACGCCGGGCAAATCAGGTAAAGGGGGCGCCAGACGATGCGGGTCGCAGAAATCACCACGGCTGCGTTGCTGGCGCTCCTTTCGCTCTACCTGATGTGGAAAAGCGGGGAGCCGCCCGCCTGGAACCCGGATGTGGGCCGCTTCGCCAACATCGGCATGATCGAAGGCGAAGGGCCGGGCAGCGGCTTCTGGCCGTTCTGGCTGTCGGTTGGAATGCTTATCAGCAGCCTATGGATCGGGGTGAACTGGTTCCGTGGCACCTCGCCTTTCTCCCGTTCGCGCGAACCGCTCCTGGACAGCGCCTCGAAGCGCTCTTTCCTGCTGGTCTCAGGTGGACTCCTGGGTTTCCTGATCGCCATCGAATTCCTGGGCTTCTACGGCGCGATCTTCCTGTTCCTGATCTACTACATCCGCTTTCTGGGCCGTCACTCGATCCTGCAGACCTCGCTGATCGCCGTGCTGACGCCGATTGTGGCCTTCTTCTTCTTCGACGTGACCATGCGGATCGTGCTGCCCAAGGGCTACCTCGAGCCGCTCTTCATCCCGCTCTACGACATCTTCCTGTGAGCCGAACCCTGTTCCCGGGCTAACAGCCCAGCGAAAGAAGCATGACCATGGACATCGTTCTATCGCTCCTAGACGGCATCTGGATCGCGCTGCACCCGGCCAACTTCGGGCTGGCGATCGCCGGCGTGATCATCGGGCTTTTCGTGGGCGCCATGCCTGGGCTCGGCTCCGTGAACGGCGTTGCGATTCTGCTGCCCTTCACCTTCGTGATCCAGGAGATGACGGGGACTGCGACCTCTCCCATGATCTTCCTGGCCGCCATCTATTACGGCGCCATGTACGGCGGCGCGATCTCCTCCCTTACGCTTGGCATTCCGGGGGCCTCGACCGCCGTCGCCACGACCTTCGACGGGCGTCCGCTGGCGCTGAAGGGGCAGGCGCATAAGGCCCTCGTCGTGGCCGCCCTCGCCTCCTTCGTGGGCGCGACGGTCTCCAACATCCTCTTCACGGCCTTCGCCCCGCCGCTGGCTTCGGTGGCGCTGAAGTTCGGCGACCCCGAGATCTTCGCCCTCATGCTGCTGGCCTTTGCGACCTTCATCGGCCTGGGCGGCGACGACATCCCGAAGACCCTCTTTTCGATCTGCTTCGGGCTGGTGCTGGCGACGGTCGGCTTCGACATCGTTTCGGGCGAACCGCGCTTGATCTTTTTCGACATCCAGGGCTTCAGTCACGGCATCCGCTTTCTCGTGCTGGCGATCGGGGTCTATGGCATCGGCGAGATGATCTGGACCATTTGCGTCCAGCGCGGCGACACTTCCATGTCGGACGTAAAGCTGGGCGGCGGGCGCATCCTGCGCGCCATCCTGGAGTTCAAGGAGGCCTGGAAGGGCACGGCCATAGGCTCGGCGATCGGCTTCTTCGTCGGCATCCTGCCCGCAGCCGGAGCGACCCCCGGCTCCCTGATGGCCTACGGCGTCACCAAGATGGTCTCGCGCAATCCGCGCGCCTTCGGCAAGGGCGAGGTGGACGGCGTGGCAGCCCCGGAAGCGGCCAACAACTCGGCCTCGACCGGCGCCATGCTGCCGATGATGACGCTGGGCATCCCCGGGTC
>JARRJC010000093.1 GCA_037379885.1 Limibacillus sp. | reverse complement strand
CGCGTTATCCAGAAGAGCAGAATGACGCAGAGCAGCCAAAGCACCTCGGGCGTGCGATAGAGCATCACCACCTGATCGCTGTTGACGTAAAGCGCCACAACCAGAACGGCGACCAGCCCGGAGGTAACGCTGAGCGTGCGGATAAGCGGCAGGTCGTCGATCCGGTATCCCCGCCCCGTGATCCGTTCCGGGGTTCCGCCGCTCTTCATCGCCTCTTGGCTACGCTGCGCCGTATCGGCGATCTCGACGTGGCGTTTGACCGCAGCGAGGGAGAAGAAGAGGAAGGTCGAGAAAGCCAGCAACCAGGGCGAAAGCAGGATGCCGGTGGCAATACCGCCCGCCAAGACCCGCCAGGTGAAGAGACCCGACAGCAAGATGATGTCCAACACCGCGATGCGCTTAAGCCAGAGCGAGTAGGCGCAAGTAAGGGCAAAGTAGCCCAGCAACAGCAGGGTGAACTCGCCTGGCAGGATAAGCAGCGCGAGCAGCAGCCCCAAGGCCAGGAGAGACGGCGCCAGCATGAACCCGGTCCCTATGGCCAAGGCCCCCGATGCGAAGGGCCGGTTCCGCTTTCGGGGATGAGCCCGGTCCGCTGAAAGGTCGCAGAGATCGTTGATGACATAGACGCCGGAGGCCACGAGGCTGAAGCAAACGAAACCCGCTAGCCCCAGCAGCCAGGCTGCGGGCTCCCCATTGTGGGCAGCAATCAACGGCAGGAAAATCAGAAGGTTCTTGAGCCACTGGTGTGGCCGCATGGCGGCCAGGACCGCGCGCAACGTTGAAACCTGCGAACTGGGATCCTGCATGCTGGGAGAAGAATGCTCGGACGGCTTCATGGCACTCGCGACTCGTTACGACTTGCGCCCACAGGGTAACGCACCGGCTGCGTGACCATAGTGCTTTTATCGATCATGTGGGGATCAATCGGCGGCGATCCTACCGGCAGCCGGCTTAAGGGAGCTTGAATCCCTTGCGCGGGAGCGCGAGGGGCCACCCAGCTTATTAGCCGGGCAGCTTGATAGCCGGGCAGTTGGGGGCCTATCGTTCTCGAGTTCATTCCAGGCCAGGGGAGACGCCGGCATGAAGACCGTTGGATTCACGCAGATGAAGGACGGCACGCGCGAGGACTACCTGCTGCTGCGCGAACTGGAGGAGCCCTATATCCAAGGCACCGCCGAGCGGCTGCTGAGGGAGCTCGCATCCCAGGGGGAGGAGAGCCTGAGCGGTTATCGGATCAACCGCCTGCAACACGCGCTGCAAACCGCGACCCGGGCCCGGCGGGACGGCGCGGACGACGACTGGGTGGTGGCCGCGCTGCTCCATGACATCGGCGACGGGCTGGCGCCTCAGAACCATGACCGTTTCGCCGCGGAGATCCTGCGCCCCTTCCTGCGTGAGGAGGTGACATGGGTGGTGGAGCACCACGCCGCCTTCCAGATGATCTACTTCGCGCACCACTACGGCTGGAACCGGAACGAGCGCGAGCGCTTCAAGGACAGCCCCTATTACCAAAGCTGCGTGGATTTCTGCGAACGTTGGGATCAGAGTTCCTTCGACCCGGACTATGAGATGGACAGCCTGGACAGCTTCCGGCCCGTCGTTCAGAGGGTTTTCGACCGAAAGCCTTACGATCCGGAGGTTCTGAGGCCGGGCGAATGCTTGGGTCTTCCTGGCCCGGGGCCGAGCTAGCTTCCCAAAACACGCCTGTTCGTCTAAATTAAGCTTTCTAAACTTCATGCAGCAGGCGGACCCACGGCATGGCTGGAGACAACGAGGCGCCAGGCAAAGGGACCCCCGAGGCAGTAGCGCGCATCGAAGCGCTCTCCAGGGCCTTGGAGGAAGCGCGCGCGGAGATCTCGAGATTGCGCGTGCGCGTACGCAGCCTTGAGCGGCAGGCGCCCAAGTCCGGGCGCCCAACAGGCGGCAAACGCTCGGTCATGTCCTCCGTACGGCGCCATCTGGTCGAAGAGGCGATCGCCCTTGGGAAGTACGGTTGCAGCCAGACGGAAATCGCTGAGCGCCTGCAACTGAAGGAAGCCGAGGTCGCCCTGATCCTCGAGAACCCGCAACGGGCGCGTGGAGAGGCGAAGCCTTAAGCGGACTGGGTTCAAAGGGCGATAGGGCAATAGCTTAGCTTTTTAAGAAAATTCTGCCGATATTAAGGGGTCGTTTACCGTTCCCGCGGTATTTTTGCGGGTAATCAAATGACTCTGGCGGACGAGAGGACTTAAAATGTCAGTGGTAAATGCCCTTCAGGGACTCGCAGCGCTGATGTCGACCGCTCTGGTCGCCACGGTCTTGGCGCGCTATGGCCATGTTGGAGACTTGCTGCCCATTCCCGTCGGCGTGTTCGCCGGCGCTATGGGGTACATCTTCCTCCTCTTTAGCGGCAAGGCCGAGGTGCAGGCCTGGGACGAGGACCCGCTTTTTGTCGCAGACCAGCAGGATCTCGCGGCCTAGAGGCGCCGCCGGCGGCAAGTGGACCCAAGATTGCGCGGCCAGCAAAGGCGAACAGGCGGATGGCTCTCTCACCGATCATCACCATGAAAGACCCCGAGCGGGCGATGCGGGAGTTCGATCCCGGACGCGCCCAGCTTACAGGCGGAAAGGAGCGCAACGCCGTGTTCGCGCAGCTTGGCCGCGTCCTCGTGGTGGATGACAGCCCTGAAGTCTGCCGGTCGCTCGATCTCTTCTTCCGGGTACGCGGCGTCGAGGACGTCGTCAAAGCCTTCAATGGCCGGGAGGGCATCGACCAGCTTGAGAGAGCCGTTCCCGACCTCATCATCTGCGACATCAACATGCCCGAGATGGATGGCATTGAGTTCATCCGGCATCTGGCGAACCACGACTACCACGGGCGGATCATCCTGGTGACCGGCGAGACCGAACGCCTGGCCGCGACCGTCAGCGACATGATTCAGTCCTACGACATCGAACTGCTGGGAACCATCCTGAAGCCCTTCACCGGGATCGAGCTGGAGCAGGCCCTACTCCAGCAGCAGAGCCACGCCGACAATTCGAACGACGCCCCCGCCTTTCGTGTCTTGAGCGCCAACGAGATCGACGAGCGATTGGAAGAGGCCGTGGACCTCGTTCTGCAGCCCAAGGTCAGCGCCAGGACGGGCGAGCTTTGCGGAGCGGAATGCCTGGCGCGCTGGCGTCAGCCCGACGGCAGTCTCCTGCCGCCGCCGGCTTTCATTCCGCTTTGCGAGCAGGCCGGGCTCACCGACCGGCTGAACATGCGGGTCCTGGACCGCGCCTTCGAGATCGCCGAGCTCCTGGGCAACATCCCCGGACCGGGATTTCTGGCGGTGAACATCAGCCCCGGCACCTTCAGCGATATCAGCTTTCCCGACCGCTTGCAGAAGATGGCGGAGGCCCACGGCCAGCCGCTGTCCAACTTCGTGCTGGAAATCACGGAGAGCTCTCTGCTGCAAGACCTGAAACGGTCGGTCGAGGTGCTTTCGCGGTTGAGCCTGAAACGGGCCCTTCTCGCGATCGACGATTTCGGAACCGGCCACTCGACCTTCACCCAGCTTAACTCCGTTCCCGCCAACGAGTTGAAGCTGGACCGCTCCTATGTCGCCAAGGCCGCCACCGACAAGCGCGCCCTCGCCATGCTGGAAGCCTCCATCGACCTCGCCCGGAAGCTGTCACTCGTTACCGTGGCCGAGGGGGTTGAAGACGCCGCGACCCTATCGCTGCTGCGCGAACTGGGGGTCGACATGGTTCAGGGCTTCATGATCGCCAAGCCCATGCCGCTGGAGCATTTCCAGGTCTGGCGCAAGCGCTGGCCTCAGCTTTCGGAAACCCACTTCAAGGCTGCGTGAAGCCGTTCCGGCCCTTGCGGCCGTAGAACTGCTCGTCGGCGCGGGCGATCAGCGCCTCCGGAGCGCAATCCGCCAAGATGCTCTGGACCCCGTAAGTGATAGAGACCTGTAGCCCCTTGGGATCAAGACCGGCCTGCACCCGGGTCTGGGAAAGCGTGTCGCAGATGGCCTGCATCTTCCGGTCGGCGTCGGCGGCGGCGGTGCCGACCAGCACCAGCCCGAACTCATCGCCGCCCAGGCGGCCCAGCAGGTCCGATGCGCGCACGCAGGCCCGCACCGTGCGGCAGACACAGCGCAGGGCTTCGTCGCCCGCTTCGTGCCCGTGCCTGTTGTTGATCTCGGCCAAGCCGTCCAGGTCGAAGAACACGATGGCGGCGACCAGGTCGTGACGTTTGCTATAGGCCTGAACCCGCCCCAGTTCCCGCAGGAACGCACGGCGGTTCAATACGCCCAAAAGCGGGTCCTGATCAGAGAGGTCCGTCAACTCCGCCACACGAAGACGCAGGTCCTCGTTCTCGCGCCGCAAACGGGCCAACTCCATGAGCAGGTCCTTAGCTTCCGCCTCTCCGATGTTTCTACTCTGCGTCACTGTCTATCGATCCCGAGTAT
>JARRJC010000092.1 GCA_037379885.1 Limibacillus sp. | reverse complement strand
CCCTTCTCCCAGGATCGTCACCTCGTGGACCTCGCGGCCCCAGCGTCGGATCAGGCGGGTGCCGGGCTTGTAGGCGGGGGTCGAGGCCGGGCGATAGTCCTTGTTGCGACCAACCGCCTCGGCAAGGGTGCGTAGCTCGCGGCGGGTCTTGCCGGAGAGCCCGCCGAGGCGTTTCTCCTGCAGACGGTAGGCGACGAAGGCCAGCAGCAGGTCGCGCCGGAAGCGCGGCGGCGCAGGGTGGCCATAAAGTGCTGACCAGAGGGCCTTTAACTGGTCACGGGACAGGTGATCTAGATCGTTGAGGGTCGGGGTCGGCATGGACCTTTGCTCTCCATAATCACCGTGGGGAGAGCATCCACGCTCCAATCAAGCGCGCAGTCCAGTCGAATGTCCGCTACTAGCCAATAGCGGACATCGGTTTGTGCACAGTGCAGCAGTTCCAATCGACTAGGGCCTGGCTTGACGGGCCATCCACTTACTGTGGGCTGGCCGGACTCAGAGATCCCAAGAATGAGGGGTGCGGTCCTTGGATGAGGGGGTCAAAGATAGTGTTGCAGCGCATTTCCGATTTTTGAGATTCTAGTCATTCTGTGAGCTTCTCGACCAAAGCCACAACGTCATGGGCAATGTCGCTTGGAGATCCTTCTGACGAAACCTGTGTCCAGGGAATGCTGCCAAGGTCGTAGGAGAGCTGCTCTTCCAGCACCGCTGCTTTAGCGTCTGACGCATCATCGCGACGCTCCTCGACGCGGTGGCGCAGCGTATCGACTGGGGCCTCGAGCCAGACGCCCAAAAATCTTGCCTTCTGGCCAACCGAGGCGATGGCGTCACGTTCCTCTTCGCGTGCATGGACGGCATCGACGATCACAGATTGCCCGGCCGCAATCAATGTAGCGGCCCTCTTCCTCAGTGAGGCATAAACGTCCTTACTGGTGCTGGGTTTGTAGGCATCTTCAGGCAGATGCTCCTCTGGTTCTTTTCCAAGAAGCCTCTTTCTTTCTTCGTCACTCCGGAGCACGACCGCGCCGGGTGGTCGTCCAAGTTGAGGAGAAAGCTCGTAGGCCACCGTTGACTTCCCAGAGCCAGAGAGGCCACCAACAGCGATAAGATAGACAGGCGTCGTTGCGAAAAACGCCACAGCGAGGTTCAGGTACTGCGCCGCCTCCTCTTCGAGGCTTTCTCGACGCGCTCGCCGCTCGCAAGAAGAGGCCAAAGCGGCCGAAACTTTGGCTCGGATCATGGCTCTTGTCGCCATGAACAGCGGCAACAGCTCAAAACCGTCATCATAGTCAGCGCTTCGAGCTGCCAGCCGGCAAAGGAATAAATTGGCTAGTGGCTGCAGACCTCGATGTATGAAATCCATCAGCAGAAAGGAGACGTCATAGAGGCAATCACCGGTCGCCAATTCGTCATCGAACTCAAGAGCATCGAAGATCAACGGCTTTCCCTCCCAAAGCACCACATTTCGCAGGTGAAGATCGCCATGGCAGCGGCGAACTAAACCGTGATGTGCCCTGTGACGGATCAGGTCCGCTCCTAGTTCAAGAGCGGCTTCAGCGGCCTCGGTCAAACGATCTAGTTTGTCCTTAGAGAATATATCCTCATGACTGCGCAGCTCCTCGAGGCTGGATGACACGATCCGGGCGAAGTGCTGTTTGGGGTGTAATAAATTAACGATCGGACTGCGGCCATGAAGCTCAAGAACCGCGTCCGCGAGATCGATGATCTGACGCCTTTCCAAGCATCCCTGAAGCGCCATCTGATCGAACAACGCCGATTGATCAAAACGTTGCATAACGATCAGCCAATCGACAATTTCACCCCGCGCTCCATCGAGGCAAAGTCTCCCATTGCCTGTTCGACGTATCGGCTTAAGGCCAAGATATAGACTGGGGGCGTTCCTAGTATTTAAGCGCAGCTCTGCCATTGCGGCCTGGTAACGTTTCTCCACTGTCGAAAAATCAAGATAGGGAAAGACAACGGAGCGTTTGAGCTTGTAGGCGCGTTCCCCGACTAAAAAAACACATGCGATGTGAGTATCAACCCGTTCTACAGCGTAACCGCCGTGTGTTTCCGGGTCTTCGAGAAATGAAATGATCTCAGCTTGAGGGTCTAACTCTTTACGGTGCTCATTCATTGCTTTAACCGAGGTGGGTGGTCAATCTGATACTTCTGACGCTTCGCCATTTGATACTCGTTTTTCTCACTAAGCATTGATCTGGAACAGGGTGACAGCCTTTTTGGTCCGATTGAGGTCCGGCGGTTTTTGACAATCCTTGGTGCTCGAATTTGCCGCTCCAAGCTTCACATTTCTAATGCCCAGTTTAAGCCAAAAGCGGCTTCAAAATGGCCGTTCAATCTTCGCTCAAAGAGGCTTCCCCGCCTCATGATTCACTTGAAAACAGCGATGGGGATGACGCGATATTTCACTCAAAAGAATATATTTGAGAATTCCAGAAGATATGCATGCAGCAGCATTAAAGGAATTGGGGCCAAACGGCGTGTTCTGAAAGACAAGATCTGTCGCCTACCTGTGAGCATCTAAATACAAGAACCCATATTTGATCGGGATCAATGTGCTGGCGGATTGGAAGGGTATTCTCAATCGACAAGCGTCCAGCTGTTCGGCAGATTCGCAAGGCGGGGCCGAAATGAGCGTTTTAAAGGCACTTTTCTCGATCTATCCGCAAGCTCCGGCTCAAATTCTGAGCATCGCGGCGCAGTTTGTCTGGCGCCAGCGTATTTCAGGTTTCTCAGGCATAACGACATGAGCGACGGAGCGACTATCCCAGCGGAAATGGAACTGGCTACGGTCGAGAGTTACGAATCGCTGATCGGCTCCGCGGCGGTCAACCGCCTTCTGGAAAAGGCGCGGCGCCTGCGCGATCTGCATATCGTCAACGTCAACTCCACCTACTACGGCGGTGGTGTGGCGGAGATCCTGTCTTCTTTGACCCTGCTAATGAACGCTGCCAGCATTCGCGCTGGCTGGCGGGTGCTTCAGGGGCGGCCCGATTTTTTTAGTGTTACCAAGAAGATGCACAACGCCCTTCAGGGCGCTGAAATCAACCTCAGCGACCTCAAATGCGACATCTATGAAGAGGTCGTCTATGAGAATGCGATGCGTATGCATCTGGATCACGACCTCGTCATCGTGCACGACCCTCAACCCTTGCCCCTGGTCAATTACTTCCGCAAAAAGGCGCCTTGGGTATGGCGCTGCCACGTAGATCTGACGAATCCTGACCGGCGCTTGTGGTCCTATCTGAGGCCCTTCATCGAGCGCTACGATGCCGTAGTTCTTTCTCATCCGGACTACGCGCAGAAGATCGATCCGCCACAACGTTTCATCATGCCGGCGATCAATCCCTTCTCGACGACAAACAAGGAGCTGAGCGAGAAGGAGATCGACGAACGGCTCGAGCACTACCGTATTCCCACAGATCTGCCACTCGTGGTGCAAATCTCGCGCTTTGACAGGTGGAAGGATCCACAGGGAGTGATCGAAGCTTTCCGCATCGCCCGAAAGGAGGTTGATGCGACGCTGGTGCTGGCCGGCAACGTGGCGACTGACGATCCGGAGGGACAGGAGATCTTCGAATCAATCTGCCTCTGCGGGGAAGACCGCATCCGGATTCTTTCGGTTCAGGATTCGGCATTGGTTAACGCCTTGCAGCGTCGCGCCTCCGTCATTCTCCAGAAATCGATCCGTGAGGGTTTCGGCTTGACCGTCACAGAGGCCATGTGGAAGGGGGCGGCGGTAATCGGCGGCAATGTCGGCGGCATCCGTCACCAGATTGTAGACGGTGTGAACGGCTTCCTTGTCGACAGCGTAGAGGAGGCGGCGGAGCGCATCGTCCTGCTCCTCAAGGACGGTGACCTGCGCAGACGGGTTGGGGAGAAGGCGAGGGGAACTGTGCGGGCGCGCTTCCTGATGACGCGGCTCATGGAAGACTGGATGGACCTCATCGAATCCTTCGAGCCAAACTTTCGCTTGCGAGGCGTGGCCTGCACGCAGCCGGGAGCGGAAGGAAACGGTAATGGCTAACCAATCGCCCGTTGTCTGGTTCGAGGAGACCGGGCGGCAGGACGTGGCTCGGGTAGGCGGCAAGAACGCCTCGTTGGGCGAGATGGTAGGACAACTCGGCGCCAAGGGTGTGAAGGTGCCGCCAGGCTTTGCCACCACGGCCCAAGCCTATTGGCAGTATGTGGGAGAGAACGGACTTCAGCGGGAGGTCCAGTCGGCGCTCGACGAGCTGGAGGCTGGGAAGGCAGGCCTAGCGGAGACCGGCGCTCACATCCGGCGCGCCTTCCTGCGTGGGGAATGGCCGCGAGAGGTAGCGGACGCGATTGCCAGGGCCTACCGCGAACTTTGCCAGCGCAGCGGGCGGGAAGATGCTGACGTCGCGGTGCGCTCCAGCGCCACGGCAGAGGACTTGCCCGATGCCAGCTTCGCCGGCCAGCAAGAGACCTATCTCAACGTCCGCGGGGAGCGCGCGCTTCTCGATGCCTGCCGGCGCTGCTATGCCTCCTTGTTCACGGACCGGGCGATCAGCTATCGCCAGGCCAGGGGCTTCGATCACCTGAAGGTAGCGCTCTCCGTCGGCGTTCGACACGGAGACAGGATTCGACAAGGTCGTACTGATCAACGCCGCCTGGGGGCTGGGCGAGAACGTCGTCCAGGGCGCTGTAGATCCTGACGAGTACCAAGTCTTCAAGCCTCTACTCGTCGACGAGGAGCTGGTACCGATCATTGAGAAGAAATGCGGCACCAAGGCGCGCAAGATGATCTATGCCGACGACACAGACGGGCCAACGCGCAATATCCCGACGTCCAAGATCGAGCGCGCCACCCTGGTGCTTGATGATGGCGATATACTGACCTTGGCACGCTGGGCCTGTCTCGTTGAGGAGCATTACGGCCAGGCCATGGATATGGAGTGGGCGAAGGATGGCGAAAGCGGCGAACTCTTCATTGTCCAGGCGCGCCCCGAGACCGTGCAGTCGCGCCGCGAAGCGAGCGAGCTCAAGACCTACCGGATCAAGGACAAAGGCCGCAGGCTTGTCAGCGGCCTCAGCATCGGCGATGCGGTCGTGGCCGGAAAGATATGCGTGATAGAGAGCGCCCGCGACATCGACAGCTTCGTCGATGGCGGGGTGCTGGTGACCGAGACCACGGATCCGGACTGGGTGCCGATCATGAAGCGAGCGACAGCTATAGTCACGGACCATGGCGGTCGCACTTCACACGCCGCCATTGTCAGCCGCGAATTGGGCTTGCCCGCGGTGGTCGGTACGGGTGACGCGACCCGTTTGCTGCACGATGAGCAACAAGTGACAGTTTCCTGCGCCGAGGGGGACGAAGGTTTTGTCTACGAGGGGTTGGCGGACTTCGAGGTGGAGGAACTCGGTCTCGACGATATTCCGGAGACCGAAACACAGATAATGCTGAACCTCGCCAATCCGGCCGCAGCCTTTCGCTGGTGGCGCCTCCCGGCCGATGGTGTCGGCCTGGCGCGGATGGAGTTCGTGATCAATAACCAGATCAAAGTTCATCCTATGGCTCTGCTGGGCTACAACGGCCTGGAGGACGAGTCGGTGAAGCGGCGGATTGCTGAACTGACCGCCGGCTATGACGATAAGGCAGAGTATTTCGTCAACAGTCTCACTCTGTCGTTGGCCCGCATCGCGGCGGCGCAGTATCCGGCGCCGGTGATCATCCGGATGAGCGACTTCAAGACGAACGAATACGCCAACCTTATTGGTGGCGCTCAGTTCGAGCCGCAAGAGGAGAACCCGATGCTCGGCGTCCGGGGTGCCTCTCGCTACTATTCGGCACGCTACCGCGAGGGTTTCGCCCTTGAATGCTGCGCCATCCGCCGTCTGCGTGACACCATGGGGTTGACCAATGTGATCGTCATGATCCCCTTCTGCCGCTCCACCAAGGAAGCTGACCGTGTGTTGGAGGCAATGCGGGAGAATGGCCTTCAGCGCGGCGACAACGGATTGCAGGTCTATGTCATGTGCGAAATCCCCTCGAACGTGATCCTGGCCCGGGAGTTTGCCGAGCGCTTCGACGGTTTTTCCATCGGCAGCAATGACCTGACCCAACTGACCCTGGGTGTCGACCGGGATTCCGAGGCGTTGTCGGAACTTTTCGACGAGCAGGACGCGGCGGTCAAGTGGATGATTCGCCACGTAATCGAGGAGGCGCATGGCGCCGGCGCGAAAGTCGGACTCTGCGGCCAGGGGCCCAGTGACCATCCCGAGTTCGCAGAGTTCCTGGTGGCCTGCGGCATCGATTCCATATCGGTCAGCCCCGACAGCTTCCTGGCGGTCAAGCGCCATGTCGCTGCAGCAGAAAGTAACAGGCTATCGCCGCCCTTTTAGAAACTTCGGAGGATACAATGATTGAGATTCTCGAAGGTTTTCCTGGAAATGTTGTCGCCATTTCCGGGAGAGGGCGGATTACCAGGGCCGACTATGAAAGCGTGCTTATCCCCGCAGTTGAGCGGGCGCTGAAAGAGCAGGACACAATCCGTCTATACTATGAGATCGGCGCTGACTTCGAGGGCATAGATCCCGGCGCTGCCTGGGAAGACTTCAAGGTCGGCATGGAGCATCTCTATCGCTGGGGCCGCGCCGCAGTGGTTACCGACGTGGATTGGATCCGTACCACCATGAAGGTCTTTGGCTTCATGCTCCCGATCGAAATCAGGCTGTTCCCGCTATCCCATGCAGCCGAGGCGCGTGATTGGGTCAGCACTTAGTGGATCCGGGATGCTGATATGAGTGAATATCGCCAGGATATGACAACTGGGGCGTGGGTGATAGTGGCGCCGGAGCGAGGTTTTCGGCCGCGGCTCTGGCAGCACGGCGGCGGGAGGCCAGCTGCGCGGCTGCCGTCCCATGATTCCGCTTGCCCCTTTTGTCCTGGAAATGAGCGCCTGCTTCCGGGGATCATCGAGGAAGTCCCCAGCGACGTGTCGCCCGGCTGGACGTTGCGGGTGGTGCCCAACAAGTTTGCGGCAGTCTCCCCCGCGGCCAAACCTAGGACGCCGCCCGAACAGGTCGGTTGGGGTCAGCCTGGCTACGGCTTTCACGAGGTTCTTATAGAGTCCAGCCGCCATGATAGTGATCTTGTGGAATACTGTGACTCTAATTTGTGGGCTTTGGCGCAGAGCTACCGGCGACGCTACATCGCGCTCGCTGGAAGGCCGGATACAAGAGCAACCTTGTTGTTTCGCAACCGCGGTCGATTAGCTGGCGCCTCCCTTGCGCACCCGCATTCTCAGCTCATTTCCGTAGCCGTGACACCGCCGCGCCTGAGAACAATCCGCGATTGGATGTACGCACAATACAGCCGGTACGGCTGCTGCGTCACATGCAAGATGCTGGAGACCGAACTAGTCGAGGGAACGCGGGTTGTTGAGAAGACCGAAAGCTTCGTCGTCCTAGTGCCCTACGCCGCCGCGAACCCTTTCGAGATGTGGCTCCTGCCACGATGTCATCAGGCGTCTTTCGGGCGTATGGATGATGTCGAACTGCGAGAGTTTGCCATCATATTGCAGGGTTCGCTGCAGCGCCTTAAAGCGGTCTTGGATGATCCACCCTACAACTTCGTCGTAGAATCTTGGGAGCCAGCAGACAACGACTTCGCCCATTGGCGCTTGCGGATTGTGCCGGGTCTGACGACACCGGGAGGCTTCGAACTGGGCTCGGGACTAGCGATCAATCCCAACTGCCCGGCGGACGACGCGGAAGTCTTACGTACCGAGAGCGCGATGGCGGGCGCATAGCCCAAGTCGCGCCGTGGAAGGTTAAATTGACGGCGGATCTGCGGCATAGCTTCAACCTCGCCGTTCCACATTTGGGACTCTCGGAGGCACATCTAGTGTTGTGGAGATCGGCATGAGCGAACTACGCGCTCTTGCCACAAGCATGATGATCCTGAGCAATGGAAAATGGGTCGACTTTCTCGGCATTCCGAGAGACCGGGATCATTTGATCTGCCTCAACGCGCAAAACCGAGAGATCCTTTAGAAAATTCTAATGTAAAGTCGCTATTTTCGAAGGGAAAGATCATGAGCCATCCCCCCGATAAGCTTGAGGATGAGTTTCCCGAACTATGCAGGCGGATCCACGATCTTGAGGCCAGAAACGGCCACTTTGAGCGCATGAACCGTGAATACTGCCGTGTAAACCGCAAGATCCATCACATCGAAGTCCATCAGAATAACCTTGAGGACGAAGTCCCTGATTACCTGAAGAGAAAGCGTCTAGCTCTAAAGGACGAATTGCTCGTCATGCTTCAAGGCGTTTGACGGATTGGCGGCGATCTATTTCGCCGTGTAGAGCCTGGCCATGCCCCAAGGATGGGTAGATGATCGAATTTGCGAATGTCCGCTTCTAGCC
>JARRJC010000091.1 GCA_037379885.1 Limibacillus sp. | reverse complement strand
ACCAACGTGCGCGCGGCGTAACTGGCGAGGGCGGCCCAGCAGTCCGGATCGGCGGGGCAGCCGGTCTCCAGGCAGCCGGGCGCAGTGGATAGGAGGTCGCGGCCTTCGGCGGGATCCGCGTCCCGGTCAAGCGGCAGTACTTCGAGCGCAGAACCCGCTTCCGGCAAAGCCCCCAAAAGGCTGCTTCCCTCCCGGCCAAGACCCAAGGAGCCGCCGTCCCAGCGCGCCAGCAGCGGGGCCGCCCCCTCCGCCACGCCCAGCGCCAAGGCCGCGAGGCAGAAGAGCGGCTGGTCAGGGACCGCTATCACCAGCGGGCGGTCCTCCATCAGGCCTGCGCGCCAGACGTCGCTGGACGCCGGGCCGAGCAGCAGGGCCGAGGGACCGCCGGTCAGACGCGCGGCGTCCGCCGTCAGGTTGAGGCCGGTCCGCTCCTGCTCCTGTTTCTCGAAGGCCTCCAGCGCCGCCAGCAGCGGGCCGCACCAGGGCAGACCGTAAAGCGCCAGACAGCGCGCCGCGCGTCCGGCCTCCTGCGCCAGACCGTAAGGCAGCCCTGCGCCGCGCGCAGCCTTCAGGCAGCCACCTTCGACCTCATTCAGCGACAGGCGCATTGTCCGCCCTCTCCAACACAGGAAGGCACCAGTCCTCGGCCCCGGGCGCGCCAAGATCCTCGGGCAGGGGCGCGCCCTGATAGAGCGTGATCCGGGTCCAGCGGTCCGACTTCGGATCGAACTTGGACGCCCCGAAGAAGGAGAGCTTGCAGCGCAGCAGGTCGATCGGCAGACAGTCCGCCGCGATCAGGTTTTCACGTACCTCGCCGTATGGATGGCGCGCCGCGCCCTGGACACGCCGCACCACGTGGCGCAGTTCCGGGTGGCGCAGCAGGAAGGCGGCGATGCTGGCGTCGGCCCCCAGTTCGGCAAGCGCCTCTTCCAGCGCGGCTGAAAGCGCCTGGACCTGCCGGGCGATGTCGAGAGGCGATTCCAGTTCCTCGCCCGCCTCGCGCCCACGCTCGCCCAGGCGCGGCTCCAGCTTCTTCTCGGAGACGTACCAGAAGCGCGCCTCGGCGCCGGGCGCGGCGAAGTCCAGTTCAAGCGCCCAGTCATAGGCGCGGCTGAGGGCCTCTTGCAGGCCGCCGAGCGTCATGGCGGGCTCGACACCGCGAGGCGGCGGCGCGGCCATGAGGTCGGTGAGGTCGTCCACCAGCGCGCCCTGCGGCTCCAACAGCAGGCTCACCAGCATCTCCTGCCCTTCGAGCGAAAAGGCCTCCTCCGCGCGGCGGTAGAGCGAGTCCCAGGGGCGCGAAGACGAGGTCCACTCCTCCTCCGCAAGCCACTGCGACAGCAACGCCAGGTCTTCCTCCAGCCTTGCGATGCGGGCCGACTGCCGGGCGTCCTCGACGCGCCATTGGCCGACATGGGCCGCCGCGCGCGCCACCAGCTCCTCGAACCGGGCTACCTCCTCGGGAGCGGCGCGGGACAGCGCGCGCACGCGGGCGAGCGCGGTTTCGCGGGCAGCGATCCAGTTGTTGATCAGCTCCGGGTGGTTGATCAGGAAGGGCGCCATGCCGAGCCCGGTTGAGTTGCCGATCCCCAGGAAGCGCCGCAGCTGTGGGGCCAGGCGCGTGAAGCGCTCCGGCGCACCCGCCGCCTCGGCCTTCTTCCGTGCCGCCTCCTCAACCAGATCGAGGGTGAAGTTGCGGATCAGGTAGACGGCCAGCATTTCGGCCCGGAAGGGCCCGGCCAGTTCGGGACGCCCGGCGATCCGCTCACGGTCGGCGATCCCGAACTTGCCGTTGCCGTAGACCGCCGTGGTGCGCATGAGATACCCGACCGAGGCCAGCAGGGCCGGGTCGGGCTGGCGTCCCTCGGCGAGGCATCCGGCGACATGCTCGAAGACCCTCACGGATTTGTTGGCGCGCGAGAGCACCAACTCGCTGGGTCGGCAGCGGCCCGCCTCCTGCTTGGGCACGGCGGCGGCGAGCCGCTTTAGCTCCGCCTCGTCCGGCTCACCGTCATAGAGCGCGAAGGTGGCGTCCCAAGCCTCGGCGATGACCCGGTCGCTGCGCGCGTCATCCGGCAGCGCATGGGCGAAGGCGACGAGGCTGTAGCGCCGCGCGCCGGCATCGACGCAGTAGACCGCGCGCCCCTCCCCGTTTCCGGCGATCTCGAAGCGCGGGCGTGAAAAGCGCCAACCCTCCCGGTTCATGCTGCGTATCAGCCCTGGCATGAAGGAGAGCCGCGTCGGGAAGAAGCTGCCCATGCGCGCCAAGCGCATGACCTGGGAAGCGGGCCGCAGATCCAACCCCCCTTCGTCTTGCCGTTCCTGAATCGCCGTCATGACGCGGGCCCGAAGGAGGTCTCGAAGAAGGAGAGCCAGTTTTCGCCCATCAGCCCGGCCACCTCTTCGGGAGAGAATCCGGCGGCCGCCAGACCATCGGCAATGCTTCCGAAATCACGGTTGTCCCGGAACCATTCAGGTTGTGGCGGGAATCCGGCGGCAGCGGCGCTGCCTTCGCCATAGTCGCGTTCCTTGGTCCAGCGGCCGTTGCGCATCCACTCGACGACACTGTCGGGCTGGTCTTGGCAGAGGTCGCTGCCGATGCCGAGCGAGCGGACGCCCATGAGCTCGGCCGTGCGCGCCACCATCTCGCAGAAGGACTCAAGACTACAGTCCGACTTGCCCTTCAAATGGTGGGGATAGAGCGAAAAGCCCAGCATGCCGCCGCTCTCGGCGAGGGCCTTCAGGACGCTATCCGACTTGTTGCGCAGCGCCGGGTGCCAGAAGGCCGGGTTGGCGTGAGTGATCGCGATGGGGCGCTCGGAAAGCTCGATGGCCTCCAGGGTCGAGCGTTCCGCCGAATGGCTCATGTCGACCACCAGCCCGACCCGGTTCATCTCGCGGATCACCTGTTTTCCCATGCGCGTGATGCCGGGGTCCTCGGCCTCGTAGCAGCCGGTCGCCAGCAGCGACTGGTTGTTGTAGCTGAGCTGCATGAAGCGTGCGCCGAGGCTGTAGCAGATCTCGACCAGCCCGATGTCGTCTTCGATGGGCGAGCAGTTCTGGAAGCCGAAGAAGATCGCCGTGCGCCCCTCGTCGCGCGCCCGGCGCACGTCGCCGGCGCGGCGGCCCGGAAAGATGAGCCCGGGGTGCGCTTCGAAACGCCGGTTCCACTCTTCGATGTTGGCGACGGTCTCGCGGAAGTTCTCGTGATAGCAGATGGTGACATGCACCGCGCAGACCCCGCCCTCAGCCATTTCTCGGAAGATCTTCTCAGACCAGGCGCTGTACTGAAGGGCGTCGATGATGATGGGCCGCTGGCTGTTGTTCTCCGGCATCTGCTTCCTGCTCAATGACTGGGACTGCAGCATAACCATGATGAGGGGTGAGCGCGAAACCCTTGTCGCGAAACCCTTGTAGCAAGGTCCCCTCGCCTGCGACGCTGCGTCGCCCTGGCAGTTTGGCGACTCGGATATTAGCTATTCCTTATTGAAACACCGCAGAAGGCTCGCTTACGTCATGACCGCTCTTTCCCGTCTCCGTCTCCTCCTCCTCGCCTCTCTCATCCTGCTTCCCGGCCTCGCCCAGGCCGCGGACTTGACGATCAGCAACGCCTGGTCCCGCGCCTCGA
The DNA here is from genome assembly GCA_037379885.1 of Limibacillus sp. NCBI lineage: Bacteria > Pseudomonadati > Pseudomonadota > Alphaproteobacteria > Rhodospirillales > Rhodovibrionaceae > Limibacillus > Limibacillus sp. The sequence goes on along the minus strand of JARRJC010000091.1, from coordinate 1,153 downwards.
TCGGCGCGGGCACGACCGGCGCGGTCTTCATGGAGATCGTCAATCCGGGCGCAGAGACCGTGGTGCTGACCGGAGCCTCCACGCAAGCAGCCGCGACGGCGGAGCTGCACACCCACAGGATGGACGGGGACGTCATGCAGATGCGTCAGGTTCCCTCCGTGGAAATTCCGGCGGGCGGCGCGCTCGCCTTCCAACCCGGCGGCCATCACGTCATGCTCTTCGGGTTGACCCGCAAGCTGGCCGAAGGGGAAAGCTTTCAACTCGTGCTGGAAAGCAACGCTGGGGAGAGCTTTCCGGTCACCGTCACGGTAATGTCGCCCGGTTTCATGGGACACGAAAACATGGGCCAGGGCGGCATGGGTCACGGGACCATGAACCATGGCGGCCAGATGATGCAGCCCAGCAACTAGTCCTTGGCCCTGCTCGCCAGCATCAGGCGGGCGGCCTCGCGGCCCGAGCGGATTGCGCCTTCGATGGTGGCGGGATAGCCGGTCGCCGTCCAATCCCCGGCGAGCCAGAGGCCCGGTTCCGCATCGGCAGCCGGACGCAGCGCCTGCGCGGCGGGCGTCTGGGCGAAGGTCGCGCGCTTTTCCTTGATGATGCGGCAGGGCGCGGGGCGGCTCGGCAGGCCCAGCGCCTCGGCCACCTCCGGCCAGATATGCGCCAGCAGGTTCTCCCCGCTTTCCTCCATAAGAGAGTCCGCATCGCTGATCGTCACGCTGGCGAGATCGCCGCGCCGGAAGATCCACTGCGTCTGACCGCCCAGAACTCCGAGCACGGGCACCTCCGGTTTAGAGGGCGTCCGCGTGAGTCGGAAGTGAAGATTCAGGATCGCGCGGGTCTCCAAGGGTACGGTCAGTTCGGGAAGCAACTGCCGGGCTGCTTGGGGCGGCACGGCCAGGAGGAGGGCTTCGTCCTCCTCCAAGGGCACCTGCCACTCCCCGAAGGAGAGCGCGGCGACCCGGCCGTCCAGCCGGTGAACCCCTGTAAGGCGGCTGTTGTAGCGGGGCTCCACGCCCCGGCGCGCGAGTTCGGCCAAGGCGGGGTCGATAAAGCAGGGACCCAGGCCCTCGCGGGCGATCAAGGGGCGGCAGGCCGCCCCGCCACGCAGAAGCGTCGCGCGCAGCACCGCCGAGAAGGAGGCCGCCGAGGC
>JARRJC010000090.1 GCA_037379885.1 Limibacillus sp. | reverse complement strand
TGCTGACCATCGGCTTCGTGATGCTGGCCGAGGTGCTGATCTATACGCCCTCGATAGGCCGCTTCCGCCTCAGCTATCTGGAAGAGAAGCTGGCCTCCTCGCACCTCGCGGTGCTGGCGGTCGAGGCGACGCCCGACCAGATGGTCTCGCCGGAGCTGGAGCGTGAGTTGCTGTCCCACGTGCAGGCCGAGTCCATCGCGCTCACCAAGCCCAACGCCGGCAAGCTGATGCTGATGACGGACATGCCGCTGATGGTCGACGAGACCATCGATCTGCGCGAGCGCGGCTTCTTCCACCTGATCGGCGATGCGCTTGCCGTCCTCGCCAGTGACGGCAAGCGGCAGATCCGCGTGAAGGGCGACTCGCCCAAGGACCCCCGCATCATGGTCGAGGTGGTGCTGGCCGAAGGCCCCCTGCGCGCCGCGATGCTCGACTTCTCCTGGCGGATTCTGGGTCTTTCCCTGGTGATCTCGGGCATGACGGCGGCGCTGGTCTTCCTGGCGCTCGCCTGGATCATGGTGCGGCCCATGCGCCGCCTGACCGAGTCGATGATCGCCTTTAGCGACGACCCGGAAGACGCCCACCACGTGATCCGCTGGCGCGGCCGCTCCGACGAGATCGGGGTCGCGCAGCGCGAGTTGGCCAATCTTCAGGAAACCCTGCGCTCCATGCTGACCCAGAAGACACGGCTGGCCGCGCTGGGGATCGCCGTTTCCAAGATCACCCATGACCTGAAGAACATTCTGGCGACGGCGCGCCTGGTCTCCGACCGCCTCTCCGACAGCGCGGACCCGGAGGTGCGCAAGGCGGCGCCGACCCTGCTGCGCGCCATCGACCGTGCGGTCCACCTCTGCCTTCAGACCCTGGACTTCGCCAAGGAGGGCCCCTCCAAGCCCCAGTTGGAGCCGGTCTGCCTCAAGCACCTGCTGGACGAGGTGGGCGAGGCCCTGCTGGCGGAGGGCGGGGAGCGGCGCTGGGAGAACCGCCTGCCCGACAGCTATCTGCTGGAAGGCGATCAGGCGCAGCTCTTCCGGGTCTTCCACAATCTGGCGCGCAACGCCTATGAGGCGGGCGCGCGCGAGGTATCGCTGGAGGCTTCGCTGACCGGCGACTGGCTGGCGCTGGAGATATCCGACGACGGTCCCGGCCTCTCCGAGCGGGCGCGCAAGCACCTGTTCCAACCCTTCGAGGGCTCGGCGAAGCCGGGCGGCACCGGCCTCGGCCTGGCGATCGCGCGCGAACTGGTGCGCGCGCATGGCGGGCGCATCGAGCTGCTGGACAGCGACGCGCGCGGCACGCGCTTTTGCCTGCGCTTTCCCGCCTCCAGCCTCGCCAGCAAGCAAAAACCGGTCGCGGTCGCCTAATGGGGGCTTGGCGCGGCGGCGGTGCTTGGCTACAAACGAGGGGCGATTCAACCAGCCCGTCTAGTGGAATCATCGGAAAGTGGGAGCCGGTCAGGAATGGGTGCGATAGGAAAGTGGGTTCTGGGAGGTGTGGTGTCGCTGGTGGCGGTCATCGCGCTCTTCTTCTCCGCCAAGGCGCATGACGACGCCATCTACTACACGGGGCTCGCGATCTTCATCGCCTGCACCCTCTTCGTCCTCTACCTGATCAAGCGGGCCTTCGACGAAGCCGAAGGCGCCTAGACGCCCGCAGCCTTCCCTGTTTCAGGAGTTCCGGCGTTTCAGGAGTCCCGGCAGGTCTGCTGAGCGACTTCCTTGCAGAACAGCCGCCCGCAGGGGCCATGGCCCCGTTCAGCCAGCACGGCCGCCATCAGACCCCCGTTCCTGTCGTCCGGCGTTTTCCCGTGGCTGATGTGGCTGCGCACTTCGCTGCACCTGAGCTGGCCGCTGAGCTGCTCCAACGCCTCGACCAGGGCGTGCGCGCAGGCGGCGGGATCCAGCAGGTCGAAGGCCATGAAGTTTTCCGCCAGCAGGACCCGCCCGAGCCGCAGGTCCGGGTGGCAGCGGTAGGTGAAAAGGGCGGCGATGTAGCCCTGTTCGTTCTCGACCGAGAGGATGCCGTGATCGGGCGGCTCTCCCCAATCGGGCTTTTCGGCCTTGGGCATGGGCGAGAGCAGCGGTGCGGCAAAGGCGGTCCAGGTTTCCAGCGAAAGCGTGGGATCGCAGGCCTGCAAAAGCGGAAAGGCCTGTTGCAGGCGTCCGGGCGTCAAGTGCGTGACTCGCAGGTTTCGCATGCTTTTCAGAACCGCCGCTTGAACCATCGTTCCCGCGAGTGTGAAATGCCCCCAGCACGCTAGTCGTTGACTTAGATCAAGCCCCGGCGTTGAATCCCCCTGAAGCGCCTGAAAGCGCCGGAGAGCAAGAGAGGGAGCGGGTAGACCGCCATCATGTCGACGTTCGACGTAAAGTCCGTTCGCCGTCTTGCCGACGCCCAGCCGAGGCCCGGCGGGGCGGAGCGTCCCTGCAGCGCCTGTTCGGTGCGCAACCTGACGGTCTGCGCGCCGCTCAACCCCATGGAGCTCTCCGAGTTCTCCTCGATCTCCACCAAGGGTCAGGTGGAGGCCGGCCAGCCGATCTTCGACGAGGGCGAGCCCGCCGATCACGTCTTCAACGTCACCGAGGGGCTGATCAAGGTCTACAAGCTGCTGCCCGACGGGCGGCGTCAGGTCACCGGCTTCCTGATCGCGGGCGACTTCCTGGGGCTCGCCAACGAAGACACCTACGCCTACTGCGCGGAGGCCGTGACCAACGCCAAGCTCTGCCGCTTCTCGCGCAAGAAGCTGGAGGGCATGCTGGAGCGCTTCCCCCAGGTCGAACGCCAGCTCCTCTCGGTCGCCAGCCACGAGTTGGCCGCCGCGCAGGAGCAGATGCTGCTCCTGGGCCGCAAGACCGCCAAGGAGAAGATCGCCTCCTTCCTGCTGAAGCTCTCGACGCGCTGCGAGACGCGGGGCCTCCCCGGCAATCCCCTGCATCTGCCCATGAGCCGCAACGACATCGGCGACTATCTGGGCCTGACCACGGAAACGGTCAGCCGCACCTTCACCCAGTTGAAGACCGCCGGGACCATCCGGCTCTTGAGCGGCAGCCGGGTCGAACTGGCCGACCGCGACGCCCTGGAGGAGATCGCCGAAGGGCTTTAGCCCCGATCGGGCGAAGGCTTGCCCCGGCGGCCGCTTCGCCCTAGGTTCGCGCCGCACTCCCGGAGTTCGCCGGGTCCAACAAGCCAAAGGCAGGGACTGCCCCCATGTCCAGCAGCGCCGCAAAGACTGAGATCAGCAGCACGCCCGACGTGGTGCGCAGCGTCGCGGCACTGCGCGGGCAGGTGGCCGAGTGGCGCGGCGCGGGCGAGCGCATCGCCCTGGTGCCGACCATGGGCTCGCTGCATGAAGGCCACCTGAGCCTGATCCGCCGCGCCCAGGAAAGCTGTGAGCGGGTGGTCGCCACCATCTTCGTCAATCCGCTGCAGTTCGACCGGCCGGGCGACCTTGCCGCCTACCCGCGCGACGAGGCGGCCGACCTCGCGGCGCTCGCCTCGGTCGGCACCGACCTGCTGTTCGCGCCGGGGCCCGAGGAGATGTATCCGCCCGGCTTTGCCACCGGCGTCATGGTGGCCGGCCTGACCGAAGGGCTCTGCGGGGAACACCGGCCCGGCCACTTCGGCGGGGTCGCGACGGTGGTCACCAAGCTGCTGTTGCAGGCTCTGCCCGATCAGGCCTTCTTCGGCGAGAAGGACTTCCAGCAGCTCCGCGTTATCCAGCGCATGGCGCGCGACCTGGACATCCCCTCGGAGATCCTGGGCGTGCCGACCGTGCGCGAGCCGGACGGCCTGGCGCTCTCCTCGCGCAACCGCCACTTGAGCGAAAGCCAGCGGCGGGCCGCGCCCACGCTCCACCGGGTCATGAGCGAGATGGCCCGGCGCCTGCGCGAGCAGGGCGAGGAGGTCGGGGAGGCCGAGGCCTGGGGCCGCCGCCAACTCGCCGAGGCGGGCTTCGAGAAGGTCGAGTACCTGGAGCTGCGCGACGAGGAGAAGCTCCTGCCGCTGAGCCGCCCGCAGACCGGCAGCCGCCTCTTCGCCGCCGCCTGGCTCGGCGCCGTGCGCCTGATCGACAACCTGAAGGTGGCGTGACCGAAGTATTCGAGCAGATGCTAGATCCGGAGTCCCGCTACGTCCGCGAAAAGGTTCCAGAGATTCGCGCCAAGGTGAGGCAGGTGGGCGCCGCCGTTGCGGAGCTGTCTTGGGCGCTTTTCAATGAGAATCGGTTTTGCAGGGCTGGCCGCAACTGCGGCAGTCTTTACCATCCTCTTCATAACGCGAAAATGGCGGAGGCTTACGAGATTTTGCTACGCGATGCCCTGGCCCATCGCGAGCGAATGTGTCGGCAAGCTCCCGGAGCCCTTGAGGAGGCCGGCGGCCTTTGTGACCGCCGGCCAAACCTAGGGTCTTAAGGCACCCTGAAATCTTCAGCGCGGTCTGGCCGCCCGCCTATGGCCATCGGGTCAGGCCGTCCTGGGTCTGCTTGGCGCTGCCGGTCAGCCTGGCGCGGGCCTCGGCCAGGGTCTTTTCGGCCTCGGGCAGCTCCTCGTCGGTCAGCTCAGGCAGGCGGTCGGAAAGGCCGCGCTTGAACTTACCCAGAGAGGCCTCCGTCCCGCGCGGGCTCTCGCCCAGACGCCGGATCGCGGCCAGGGCCTCTTCGCCCGAGGCGGTCTTGCCGCTTTCGCCCCGGCCCGGGGTCAGGTCGAGGCGGGGGCCGCCGGGACTGGGTGCGTCCTCCATGATCTTGCCGCCCCGGCCGAAGCGGTAGCCCTCCTCCTCGAAGCGC